>CAYPUM010000006.1:0-22854 GCA_964413545.1 uncultured Roseibacillus sp.
AAAAACGCCCCGGAAAGCACGTTCGGTGAAAGGAACATCCCCGAAAACGCCATCACCGGACTGAAAAGCACGCCAGTCAGAACAAGCCCCCGAGCCCACGACCATTCCCGCTCCGACACCACCACCGCCAGCAACGCCACCGAAAACAGCAGCGCCGCCAACAGGTTGCCCCGCCAAACCGCCTCCTCGATCGATCCCCCCGCGTCCGTCCTTCCCGTCAGCTTCAGCCAGGCCGCCACCAGCCAATACGAGAAAAAGTGCTTGTCGTAACTGTAGCTCGCGTTGTGGCGCCACTTCCCGGGGTCCCGCGCCAGCTCGACCGCCCCCTCGAGAAGCGACGCCTGGTCGTTCTCGCGCATCACCGGCCCCGTCGCCCAAAGCACCAACGCCACCCACACCACGGCCGCCCCGACCGCAAACAAGCGAGCCCGGTTGAACCTCCCCGTCCCGAGACCGCCCCCGGAAACCGGGCCGCCCCCGTGTTCCTGACCGGGCCTCATGCACGCGTCACTCATCGCGCAGCGATTTCTGGAACAACGGCGCGTGCGTCCGAATGAAATCATACGCCCGCTCCTGCGCCTCCGCTCTCCCGTCCTCCCCCAGTTCCTCGAGGACGGTCGTGTGAACGCTTGGATATCCCCAGCGTGAGTTGCGATTGTGGACCATGTTGTCCCACACCGAATACACCGAACGCCAGAGGGTGGACGGCGTCGTGCGGTCCTTGCCGACCCACCAATACACGTAGTGCGCACGCACCCGCTTCAGCGATCCATCCCGCTGCCGATCGAGCCGCAAGAGGTGCAGGTCCGTCACTTCCAGAGGTTTCCCGTTCACCACCAGCGGCGCCACTTCCTGCTTTTCGACCTCCCACCCCTGGCTGTCGAGGCAGACCTGCGGCCGGTGCAGACTCCGTTGGTCGGTTCCGCTCAGAATCAGGGTCGCGAGAATCGCCTTCCTCCACGCCTCCTCCGGAGACGCCACCCCCCGCGGGATGTAGGCCCGCTTCAGGATCTCCGTATCCGGGGGCAACCACACCTTCTCCTCCTCGGTCACTCCCACTTTCATGACATGGTGGCCCACTTTGTATTCGGGCAAGCGCATCACCATGCCGGTCCGGGGGTCGCTGGCGGCATTCGGAAACGCAAGACACATCGTCACCGTCACGCTGGCCAGAATCACCAGCACCGCGGACCGGATAATGGCGTCGTTCAGGTTCATCACTTCAAACACCCGCGGAAACTCGACGCTAAACGTTCGTCTCAACCCGCCGAACCGCAACCCCCCGCGGCTTCAGCGTCCCGATTCCGTGCCTCAGCACCCTCACGAGAACCATCATCGCCCCCAACGCCACCACGAACACCACGATCCCGGCCCCGATGTGGTATGGCGAAGGATCGTGTTCTCCCCTCCCGATGGCGAACTCGCTCCCTGCGGCCAGCGTCCCCACATAAAGAAGTACCATCCGCACGAAATTCCCCAGAATCGCGAACGGAAAGGCCGACAGCATCAGGACGAACCGCTGCCACCCCTTCTCAAGCGACAAATACCCATACAACAGGCTCACCATGCACAGCGCAAACAGGGACCGCAACCCGCTGCACGCCGCCGATACCTTCAAACTGAAACGCGCCCCCGCCTCGAGTTCCGGCGTCGGCGCCGACACGATCGTCGTCCCCCTCCGCACAATGTCCTCCCCGATCAACTCCAGAAAACCCGCCGTCAATTGCGTCATCACCATCCGCAGCGGAACACTCACCGGCTCGATCAAAAATATCCACGGCCACGTCAGGCCAAACAGCACCCACAACCAGAACCCCCTCCTGAAATGCTCCACCCCGAAAATCCACATCACCATCCCGGCCACCAGCAACTGGCCGGCCGCATAACCAACATACACCTGGTTCGCCTTGTACCCGATGAAGTAGAGCCCGAACCCCGCCAGCAGAACCGGCAACCCGATCCAGCGCGACCTCCTCACCGCATCCGCGAAGCGCTTCCGGGTCACCCACAGCAAAACAAGAACCGCCGGCGGAACGAAATACCCGAACGACCACTCCGCATTGTCCAGCCGATACCCGATCCGCATCCGCTGCCAGACCGTCGCACGCTCGAACCCATACCCGGTCGCATACTCGAACCCCAGGAACAGAAAGGCCAGCACCGCCGCCGCAGCCGCCACCATCATCCCCGCCGGAAGCAGGTTATCCTTGTGCTGATCCTTCATACCGTCCCGCTCCCGATCCCGCCGGGCGCTCGGATCGACTGCTCTCGCAAAAATGCGGCCTCCCGGCCACAATAATGTGCGCGGGTCGAGGTTTCCCCGAAGTGGAAGTGGCGGAGGACCCGCCCGCGACAAATGGAAGCGGAAGCGCATTCCGCGCCGCGACACCCCCGGCATGCTGGTGATATGAACATGTCTGCTCCAACGAAGACACCCGTCGCGAATGCCCCCCGGCGCCCGCGGCAAGAGGTCGCTTACGCCTCGTCGTGGCTCGCAATTTCACAGATCAACTCCCTGATTCGCCGCGAAAACGCCAGTTCCGTATGGTTCTTCTCGTACGAGCTTCTCGCCTTCGCCCCCATCCTGCTCCGCAGGCCGGGGTCATCCAGCAGGAGTTCGATCGCTTCGGCCAGCGCTCCGGCATCGGATGCCGGGACGAGGATGCCATTTGCTCCGTCCTCGATCATTTCCGGAATGCCCCGCCACGAGGATCCTATCACGGGCAAGCCGCACGCAAAGGCCTCGATCACCACGAGGGGTTGATTCTCCGACTGATAACGACTCGGGAACACGAAGAGATCGGATTGGCGCAAGAGGGCCAGCTTCTCCCCGCCCGTCACGAGGCCATGGAGGACGACACGCCCGGAAGGAAGCCGCGCGACCAGAGGCTCCAGAGCCCTTCGCTCCTCTTCGCTCGCCCATTCTCCGACCAGGTGGCACTCGAGGTTGTCGCGCCCGAGCAGCGAATCCGCCGCCATCGCCTCCAAGAGGGTGTCGACACCCTTCGTGCGCCGCAGCGAACCCACATACAGCAGGCGGAGCGTTCCGCTTCCCCCCGCCGGCCAAGGACCCGCATCTATCCGCAGACCATTCGGGACGATCTCCAGACGCGTCCCCCCGTAAACCGGCACCGCCACCCCGCGGCAAAGACCCACCGCCACCTCGGCGCCCCCGTACGCCAGCCGCCCCAGAATCGATGCAAGAAACGACCGCGAAAACATCTCCGGAAGACCCCCGGAGTGATAATGCACCACCAAGTGCGGAAACAATCGCCCCCCCAGACCTATCAGCACCGCGTCCCGCAGGAGAGGCGCCCAGCGGGCGCTTCCCGCCGTGACATAGAGAACCCGCGCTCCCCGGAAAAACCGCAGAAACAGAAGACGCAAGAGGGCGCCGAACAGGACCAATACCTTCCGAAACCGCAGCGCGCCAACGTCATGCATCGATCTGCTGAACGCCGCCTCCACCCGCTCCGAGCGCAGGGGCGCCCAGTCAATCGAGAACACCTCGGCGGTCATTATGGCTTGCCCGTGGAACGGAGGCGGCACGGAGCCCAGAAGAACGATGTCTACCTTCCTTGACACAAGCACATGGAGAGCGCCCCGCGGTTTGCCGCGTCGCTCTGCTTAACAACCCTCCCCGACGATCCGGGCCGGATTGCCCGCCGCCACCGCCCCGGCCGGGACATCCTGCAGAACAACCGCCCCGGCGCCAATCACGGCGCCCCTCCCGACACGGATCGGCCCGAGGACGACTGCGTTGGCGCCGATCACCACCCCGTCTTCCAGGACCGGACAATCATCGTCCGAGCCCTCGGTCCCCTTGTTCCCGAGCGTCACACCGTGCCGCAGGACACAATTGGCGCCGATCACCACCTTGTTGTTGACCACCAGTCCCTGACCGTGGTGCAAGGCCAGCCCCGGCCCGACCGAAGTCAATGGGGGGAGTTCGATTCCCAGAACCCATTCGACCACGATTCGGTATCCCACGAGGTAGGGCCACCCGAGCACTCTCCACACCGCTGGCCCCGTCCGAAACCACGACGCCATGCGAAAGAGGACCACGACGATGCGACCCTTCGGGTTCTGCTTGTTCGCCTCCCAATCCGCTCTGACAAAATCACCGATCCTCATCGTTCCTTCCGCCCCGGGTTCGCAGGGGCGCCCCGCGAGGAATGGATCCCCGCCTCCATCACTCACGCCCTCCGGGCGCCGTGAATCCCCGCCTTCGGCGCCGTGCAACGCACATCGTTGCCGCCGTTCTAAAGACCGTTCGCATCCTCGAACTGTCCGTAGGTCCCCTCCGCAAGACGCTGGATGCCAAGATCGGAATAGTGGACATTGCTGTCCCGGACGTAGAGTCCGGTGTTCTCGCTTCCTCCCAACTCGTTGCTGTCAAATACAAAGGTCCGGCAACGTTCATATTGGCTTCCCGACCCGGTTGCGAGGGAGAACTGCGCGTCGCGCGTGTTGGTCCAGTTCGGCTCCTTCGAGGCTTGGAGCGGCATCAGGTTCAACCCGTTCAGCGATTGTATGTAGATCTGCACATGGCTCCCGTACTTTGATCGCACCGAGTCAACGAATGGCGCCCAACTGGCGGCCCAGTCCACGCCGGTTGCCGTTTCGCGTTCTCCCTGGTTGATCACCACCGCATGCAGGTATCCCGTAGTGTTCGGTTCCTCCTCGAGGTGGCCGAGCATGGTGTCGACAACAAGTTGAAACTCAAGTCCCCTCGCATAACCGAATCCCCACTCCCATGCAGGCCGTCCTCCGGATCCCGACTGGGTGACCGCAAACCGGAGCGCCCGCCCTTCGCGAAAACCGCTTTCATGCAGCATCCGCGCAAAATCCCATACCGACCCCAACCAGGCGCCGTCCCGCACGGCATCGGTCAGACTTTGATACCACGTGAGGGTCCCCACGATCCCAACCGACCCGACCGCATGCGCCATGCGAACCGGAACCTCCACCCCGGAGTATGGCAGGTAGTTTCGACTCGTGTGGATCGCATTGCTCTGACCGGTGAACGCGATCACCGGAACCCAGTCGACGGCCGTATACGCACGAACCCGAAAATATCCGTATTCCGCGCCCGGTTGCAGCCGGACGGGTGAGGAAAGCCCCGGATCAGGGGCCGTCCACTGCGCAAGGTCATCGGAATGTTCAAGAACCCCCCCCGAGAATCTGATCACGTGGTGATCTCCTTCCCGCACCACGGACAAGGCCGGTCTCTCCTGACCCCGGCCGCCGTCGACTCCACAGAGAACAAACGCCACGAAACAGGCGGACCGGAACAGCGCCGCCTTCCTCATGGAGAAAGCCGCACTCAAGAGAATGGATGCATGGCGCCGTCTCATCTCGTCTCAAGACCGAGTCCCATATTCCGGTGTCCTTCACTTCTTCCGAGGCCTCAGAACCTCCGGTCTCAACAAGCTCAGACCCCCCTCGGGAAAACGGCCGTCTCTAACTTGGCCGGGAATGGTCCGCAAGGCTTGTTTCCGATTGATCATTTTTCCCCTTCGTCAAACCCCGCAGCACGTCGGGCCCCCGCGACGGCGGCTTGGACCGATTCAAACGCGCGCCGCGCCTGGCGGGCGGGATGATAATACTCCGCGAGGCGCCGCACTTCGTGCTCTGGAACGGTTCGCGGCAGCTTGCCGAGTTGGTGGACCAGCGCCGCCGCAAACTCCCGGGGATTCTTCGGATCGACGACTTGCGCCCAGTCCGCCCCCTCGCCCGGAACAAGGTCCGACGCCGCCCCGTTGTAACGCGAAATCAGCGACGGGACCCCGCACAGAAGCGGTTCGAGCGTCGCAAGAGCCCAGTTGTCCTCGATCGTCGGCAAAACAAACAGATCGGAGATCGCATAAAGCTCCGGCAGCCGTCCGGTTTGCACAAATCCCGTCAGGACGACCTTCACCCACCCGTTCCGCCGCCTCCAGTTCGCGATCGTGTCGCGCAGCTCCCCCTCGCCGACAAAGATCAAGGTGAGATCGGAAGCCACGGTGCGGAGCGCCGGGTCCTCCATCGCCCTCAGCAACTCTCCGATCCCCTTGCGCGCCGACAGGCTCCCGGAATAGAGGATCGCCCGGCCGCGGACACCCACTTCGCCCCGCAACCGGTCCCGCTCCGCCCGCGCCCGCGCCGCGCCCCGCACGAAGAAATCGCAATCCACGCCGGTCATCCCGTTGTCGATGCGTTCCCGGGGAACGCCGAGCGAGGCGAGGTATTCCTCGCTTTCCGCGCCGTTGCTCCAGAAGCGGCTTGCCCTTTTGGCGAGGAACCTGCGAACCGCCCGCCGGCCCCGGCCGGTCCCCCGCTCGGTGTGCGGGGTGCCTTCCCACCAGATCACCAGCGGCGCCTTCCTCCAGAAGCACCAGAGCGCGGCCAGCACGCTGCGGAACCCCAGTTCGGCGCTCACCACGCATTCCGGCCTGATTTCCTCAAGGACCGGGAGGATCTTCAAGGGAAACTGCGCAAAGCGTTCCTCGCTCAGATCCCTGTCCGCCCCCTTGTAGCGATATGCAACCGAGGGCGAGCCCAGCAACCGGCACTCAAACTCCTCGCATCCGGACCCCACCTCCCAGCCCCGCCCGCCCTCGGAAAGAGTGTCGAGCAGGAGCGTCAGGTCGCAATGCGTCCCAAGGCGCCGCAAAAACTCCACCCGGTACGGCGGAAGCATGTTCTTCGCCACCACCAGCTTCACTCGGTCCTTCATCGTTTCCGCGCAGCGTCTCCCTCGCGCGCTGTCAACCCGGCCGGGGCCCCGGCAGACCACCCCTTCTCAACGCTCGTAGCCAAAGGCGTCAAGCAACGGCTCGAACCGGGCGTTGAGGCGCCGGATCGTCTCCGGTTCCAACGCGGTGCGGAATTGGCCCCACCGCCCCGAGCGGCGGTGCCGCCCCGCGTCCTCCCCGCCGTCCGTCACGGTCCCTTTGAACCTGCCTCCGAGCTCCGCCGAGAGTTCCGGGCGCGCCTCGCCAAGAATGAACTCCTGGCAGGATGCCTCGAATTCCCCGAACCGCTCCATCATGTCCTCATACCGCCAGCAAAGCACATTCTCCTTCTCCCGAAGTCTCAGGTTCTGCCGCAGGCAGGCTTCATAGTAGGCCAAAAGCTGCTCGCCTTGGACATAGCGCTGGATTCCCGCCTCCCGGGCCTCCCGAATCCTCCGCACGTCGTCCCGGTTCCGCAGCACATGCGACCGCGTCACGCTGAAGAACGATGACACCACGAGGTCTCGCGGGTCCCTCACCATCGCCACCGCCTTGAATTCCTCCAAAAATCCGCAATCCTCGAAGGGCCCTTGCTGCCCGAAAAAATACCCCGTGGGCCGCATCAGCGCCCTCATGTGCTCCGCGTCAAGGAAATGCCGGTCCGCATCCCGGTCCGCGAAAAACAAATACCGGTTCAGCGCCACGTACCGCCCGCCCGCCTCCCGGTAGATCGCCGCCAGAACGTCTTCCGTGAACTGGGTCGCGGCCCGGTTGCACGACAGCAATACCAGGGATGGCTGCTCACAGTCCGTCTTCAGCCGGCCCCTCAGGTAAGCCCGCTCCCGGCGAAAACCGAAGGTCGAGGCGTAGAGACGCCCCGCCACGGGCAGCAGCACCGGAACGCGCTCCCGCACCGCCCTCTTCACGGCAAGAACAAGGCTGTTCTCAACGGTCATTCCGCAAATCGCTCCCGATTCTCGCGAAGAACGCCAATCGTGTCGTGCTTCTCGCGAAACACCCGGTACCCGTTCCGGCGAAGCAACCGCTTCGACTCCCGCCAGTCCGTTCTGCTGAGGCTCGAATGCTCGTACTTGATCAAGGCCGGCTTCAAGACTCCGAAGTCAAGCTGCTTCAGCACTTCGTAATCATATCCCTCCACGTCGATCTGCAACAGCTCCAGCCCCTCGAATCCCCCGGACTCGATCAATTCCATCAGCGTCAGGCAGGGAACCTCCTCCACCGTCACGTCCTCCTCCGGAACCCCCCCCGCAAGGAGGTGCTCCTTGCTGAACGAACTCATGCCCGTCGCGGAACACGCCAGCCCGGCCCCCCCTCCCCGCCGGACCCGAAAAAGCGGCATGCTCCGACAGGTGCTGTGAATGGCGGCGCGCACCGGCTGAATCGCCGGCCAATGCCGGTAGTTGACGCAAAGGTCGTCGTAGTAGTCCTTCATCGGTTCAACCACCAGCCCCCGCGAGACATGACTCGTCACAAAGTCGAAAAGGTCGTCAAAGCGAATCCCGTCGTTCGCACCAACCTGAATGAACTGAAACTCGCGCCCCTCCGCCAGCCGCCGCCGCTCCTGCCGGTAACGCAGACTCACCACCTCGAAGCCGAATCGCCTCAGGATTCTGTTGATCATCCCGCCTCTCCTTCCCTCGCCAGTTCCTCATTGTAGAGCTCCCCGTAGAGCTGCCCTATGCGCTCCCACGAGAAGCGCCTGATGCAGTCCTCCCGGATCCCGCGCGACCATTCCACGCCCGCGCCGCCGCGCCGTCTCCGGTCGATCTCCGCAATCGCCTCGGCCCATCCGCCCAAGTCGGCGGCCGCCGCAAGGTAGCCGTTCTCGCCCGGCCTGACGACCTCCGGCGCGGCGCATACCGGCTGCGCCACCACCGGCACCCCCATCGCCAGCGCCTCCACCATCACCAGCCCGAATCCCTCACGCTCCGAAGGAAAGACGAGGGCCTTCGCCGCCCCCATCAGCCGCCTGATCCGGTCCCTCGAACAGACCCCCAGATAATCGATGTTGGACTCCCGCCCCAACCGGGCCGCCAGCGCCGCGCCCTCCTCGTCCACCACCTCGCCCGCCACCACGAACTTCTCCCGCGGAAGACGCCGCGCGAGGCTCAACAACAGGTCGGGCCGCTTCGCCTTCACCAAGGTGCCGACGAACAGAAGATGCCCTCCGCCCTCCTCGTTCCCCGCAACGCGCGCCGGATCGAAATAGCTCTTGTCGACCCCGTTCGGAATCACCTCCACCCTCCGGTCGTAGCCAAAGTCCCTGATGCGGTCCGCAAGAAACCTGCTGATCGCAACCACCCGGTCGGCCCGCACGAGAATCGCGGCATACCGCTTCGCAAACGGCGCATCCTCCCGCGGGGGGGTCGCCACCGTAAACACGACCCGCGGCCTCCGCCGCCGATGCAGGCCCCGGCTCAGAACCGTCACCGCCGTGGCCGCCGGCGTCGGAGCGTGGACGTGCAGAATACCGCCCCGTTTCAGCACGTGCGCCGGCGGCGAAACCTTCCTCAGCCCCGGACGCTTCCAAAGCTCCGCTCCCTGCTCCCGATCCTCCTCCGTCACAGGCCGGCTCCACGCACTGAACTCATGACCTTCCGCGTGAAGGGCGATTTCGCGCAACACCGTGGCGGTCGACCACGTCCAGCGGTCGAGCGCGACAAGCAGGCCGATCTCGCGGCTCCGGTCAGGCGCTCTCATCCCGAATGACCCGCCCCTTCCGCATCCCGGCGCGCTCCCTCCCCGAAGCCGAACCACGGCCCAAGGGCCTCCACCCCGCCCAACCACTCCATGAACGCCGCGCAATCAATCGCGGCATGAGGACCCGCCGTGCGGTAGGTGAAATGCCTCAGGTTCCGACAGCCCGCGACAACCCTGAAATGGTTCTGCTCCCGCTCGTCGTTCAGTTCCACCACCGCGGCCCCCTCCCTCATCCAGACAAGATTTGCCAAGGCCGCGCCATGTTGCGCCACCACCACTTCCGCGCTGCCGAACAGCTCCATCTGTTTGTCGAGCGGAACCCCCTCCAGTTGCAGGTTCACGAAGGCGCCGGGATCCCGCACGGCGCGACCAAGGGCGTCCCGCAGTTCGCCGTGATTGGGAATCGAGCGGCGCAGCGTCCCACCCCCTTTCACCCGGCATTGCTCCGAAGTGTAGTACGGCCCGGGCGCCCGCCGCTCGACAAGAAGCACGGTTCCGGCGGAGGATGCATCCCCCGCCCCGAACCGCCTCATCATCCTGTCCCGAAACGCCCGCATCTCTCCGCTGGTGAGCTGGACCGACTGCGGATTCATCCCGGTCAATTCCGCCTCCGCTCCGGACTCCCCGCGCCCTTCCGCCACCAGCGCAATCCTGCCGGGATATGCGGTCTCCAGCCAGCCCATGAACGGCCCCCGCCGCTCAATCTCGAACCGCGTCCCCCCGCCCCCTTCCTCCGTGATGAAGAAAAGCGGAAGCATCAGGTCGAAGAGAAAGTGGTAAAAATGCTCGACGCTCCCGCCGTTTCCCGGAGGAGGCGTTGGCCTCAGCAAGACGCCTTCATGCCGTTTCGCGAGATCCATGATCCGGCGCTGGTTCAGCGATACCCGGTGGCGGCACCATCGCCTCGCAATCCCGCTGTTCCAACCGGCGCGTTTCAACCTGCCCAGTGGTGTTCCCATTGCTCCGATCGGCACGCCCCCGCTCAGAACGGAGACTCGTAACCGAGTTCCTCGATGTCGCGCCGGTAGAGGCGCCCGATTCGCCGCGCCGCCCTCTCGCTGTAAACATCCGCCAGATCCTCCCCGGCCATCGGCGTGACGTTCCGGCGCTCCAGTTCCCCCCCGAACCCCAACCGCTTGCGAAGACGCTCGTAATCCTCCTCCAGACGCTCGAACCGGCCCACGAAATCCATCCGCACCGACCCGTCCATCGATTCGAGAAACCACGTCTGCCGCCGGAAGTGCGTCAATCGCCGCACCCGCTCCAGCGTCAACCAGTCCAGAACAAAATCCTCGAACCCCGCCGTCTCCCGCCGAATGCGTTCCCCGAGGCGACTGTCCTCCGCGTGCATCCCGCCCGAAAGAAGATACCGATACGCCGAATAAACCCGGTCCCACGGACACCGAACGAAGGTGAAACGATACCACCCGCATACCTCCTCCGCCCCGAGGGCATGCTCGAGAAACTTCATCGGAATATGACCCGCGCTCTGGTTCCCGAACAGGGCCGCTGAAATCGAAACCCCCGCCACCTTCGGGACGTGAATGTAAACGCACCGGCGCTCGATGAACGGAAGCAGCGAGTGCTCGCCGCCCGCACCCCGCCGCGCCCTTCTCAGATTGCGATGAATCCGCGGATACACAACGGGGACCGCCACCCGCCGCAACAACGCCGGCCACCGCCACACCGCTTCCTTGACGCCCGCCATCATGTCATGCGATCCCCTCGAGAGGTCCTCCCCCGCTTCACACCCCAAATCAAAATCGCCGCGGCAAGGCCTCAGACCCCCGGCCGGGTCCCCGCGACACGCGCAACGCGACACGGATGCACGGCCTTGCCGCAGGACTTGACTCGCTTGTGGCCAATTCCGGCTTTCAGGGACTCTGGTCAGCGCAACCGCACCGGTTCCGGAGCAAAAGGCCTCCCTTCAGGCGCCGGCCTCGCCTCCTCATCCCGGCGGACGGGAACCGGCAGGAAAGCCGCCCTCAATCCCACCACCACCACCCCCGCAAAGAGGTAAAGAAAGGCGCTGATGGGAAATGTGCTCAGGTTTTCCGACGCCGAAATCCCGCCAACCAGAATGCACATCGCCAGCGAAAGCCCCGTCAGCATGGTCCCCCGCCCCCGGGCGGCCCGGAATACAGCCCCGTGCATCCTCATCAGCAGATAGCCCCCGACCGCCGCCGCGAACATGATCGGTATGTATCCCACCCTCATCAACAGGCGCGTGAACGCATCATGGACGTAGTAATCCTGATACTCCCGCTTGTCGATCCCGAAAGGCGTCCAGAACTCCGGATCCTTCAGGTTCGAAAAGCTCTCCAGCCGGGAACTGAAGGTGGCGAGATTCAGCCGCTCCTCCCTTATGAACGGAAGGAGGTCGACCAGCACAAGGGAGGCCTCGTTCAACGTCTTCTCTTCCAGCCAGTGGTCCGAGACGATCGTAAGAAACACGAACGCCGCAACGATCGTCCCATACATCGCGGCCGTCAGAAAACGTTTCCTGAACGTGATCAGAAACACCAGCGCCGCAAGACCCATCACGATCCCCGTCCTCGCCCCGGAACAGAACGCCGCCCCCGCGAAAAGAACCGCAAGCGCCAGCGCCGTGCACCTCGAAATGAACTTGCTGCGCGGATTCCAGGGAAGCACCAGCGCCAGAACCCCCAGCATCGCCGCCACCTTCGAGAGGTTCTGGGAGGAATTCAACGTCGAAAAATACCGGAAATCCTGACCTTCGATGGCCCGGACCTCCAACGACAAACCCGTCTGAAGGTAAGCGATCTCCCACCACGCATACCCCCAGAAATACTGCTTGAAGGTGTAAAGGGCCACCGGAACGAAGATCAGCACGATCGCCTTCAGCATCCGCATCACCTGCTCCTCGGTCCCGAACAGGCGCGGCACCACGTAAATCAGGGGCATGTAGCCGGCATAGTTCGCGATCGACCTGAGCTTGCCGAAATTCCCGCCCCCGAGCCCGCCCACAAATACCAGAAAGGCCGCAAAGGTCACCATCACCGTCACGACCACCGCCAGCCTCAGGCGCTCCCTCGTGAACTCGTTGCCCAGCACGTCCCGGACGATCACCCCCGCGAAGACCGCCCCCGCCAGCAGCGGCGCAAACGCCAGAATGATCGTCACGTCCATGATCGAAGTCTGGTCGCCCCACACAAGCAACCGCTTCACCGTGTCAAGGTAACCCATCGAAAGCACCACCATCCAGAACCCGAACCGCGGTTGAAAGAACCCCACGATGATCAGGCACACCCCGACGTACTTGAACGTCTCGCTCAGCGCGTTCCACCCGCCCGTCAGCGCCTGCACCACAACCCACAAACCGGCCAGAAGACCAAGCGTCAGGATGATAATCTTGTTGAGATTCATCAGTTCACATGTCCGTCAGGCGGGCGCAGGCCCCTCCGAACCGGCAACCCGGCAACCCCGGGCCGATGAATTGAGAACCGGCCATGGTGCGCGGATCGCACCCCGGCCACCACGCCCCCAACCTACATTCATTGCCCCCCAAGTCAGTAAAAAATCGCCGTCCTCACGCGTCGTCGAGCCGGGCTCCCGCCAGCGCCCGCGTCCTCCGCACCTTCACCACCGCCTTCCCCACCAGAGTCCCGAGCGGCCCGGGGAGAATCCGCGCCATCCGCCGCCGCAACTGGAACGAGCCCCGTTCGATCCGTACGGCGCCCCCGCAGGAATGCGTGTTCAGCTCTCCCACCAACGCCCGCTCCCGCCGCTCCCGGTCGAATCCGTGCTGCACCACCCGCTCCCGCTCGCCAAAGAATTGGTTCGACCCGTGAAGCCGGTAATCTCCCAGGATGTCCCCGAGAAACGTGAATGATCCGCAGCCGACGGCCCGGGCCGACAATGCCGCATCCGCCGACACCCGCCACCCCTCGTCCAGCGGAAAGCACCGATCGACCGCTTCCCTCGCCGCCACCATCCCCGAGGTGACCGTGATGATCGGCGGGCTGTGCGTCCGCAGGACGTAGCGCTTCATGTCATAAGTCCCCGGGGAAATCCAGTGTCCCACCGGCGGTTCGGCGAGCTTCCTCCCCTCCCGGTCGATCCGGTTCAGCCGGTGTTGGAGCATCGCCACCCCCCGCCGGCCTTCGAGCGCCGCGAGGACGGCCTCGAGCTTCGTCGGGAGCCACCGGTCGTCGCTGTCCAGCAGCGCCACATACTTTCCCCTCGTTTCCGCCCATCCGGCATTGAGGGCCGAGGCCTGACCCCCGTTCTCCTTGAAGATCTTCCTGATCCGGTCGTCCCCGTAGCGGCCGATCACCTCCCGCGAGTCGTCATGCGACCCGTCGTCCACAATGATGAGTTCGAAATCCCCGAAGGTCTGGGACAGAACACTCTCGATGGCCTCCCCGATGAAGGAACCATAATTATAGTTGTTGATGAGCACCGAAAACGTCATGACTCCGGCCCGTTATCCGTCCCCGTCCCCCCCGGCGCCCCCGGACCGCTTCGCATCCCCGCTCCGGCCGGCCCCTTCACCTCGCTCCTCCGATCCGCCTCGCGAGGTTTCGCGCCTGCCGGACCAGCAGACGGCCCCAGTACCGCGGGCGAAGGCACTGCTCCGATTGCAGCAGCGCAAGGCGCGCCGCCCTGTCCAGCAGGAGCAGCTTCTCGGCGCTGCAGTCACATCCGAGCCGATCCTCCAGCCGCACGAGGATTCCGATCCGCTCCAGCAGGTGCCGGCGGCCGTCCCGCGTCACGCGGTCCGTCAACGTCCCCGGCCGCCTCCGCCACACCGACCACGACTCGTGAATGTATCCCGCCCTTCTCGGCGCGCAGGAGAAGTAGAACCGGATCGCGTTGTCGGCGGCGTCAAGGTTGACGAACCACGTGTCCCGGAACCAATCCAGATCGTTTCGGAACAGGTAGCTCCCGGGTTGCGCGATGTATCCGCCCGCCATCGCGGCAAGCGAGACGGGATTGGGGAGAGGCGCCGGGTTCAGATCCTTCCGCCTTCCCTCGATCTCCCAGTGCTGTTCGACGTTATGAAACACAAGGTCGTATCCTCCCCTCTCCATGAACTCCACCTGGGCCTGAAGCTTCCCGGCAAACGTCCAGTAATCGTCCCCCTCGAGGAGCGCGATGTATTTCCCACGGCATGCCTGCAGGTTCCTGATCAGGTTGAGCCTGCTGTTCCCCGTGTGCCTCCCGAGATTGCGCTTGGACCGGAACAGCCGCACCTTCTCCGGATATCGCTCATGGTAGACTCCCAGCACATCGAACGTGCCGTCGTCCGAACCATCGTCGCCCGCCACCACCTCGAACGGAAAGTCCGTCTCCTGCGCCATGATGCTTTCCATCGCCTGTTCGATGAACTCCCGATTCTGATACGTCACCAGCGAGACGCTTACGAGCGGCGCCGCCGTCAACTCCTCGGAGCAAATCCCGACCGTCTCCGAGGAAATCAGCTCCCTCGCCTCGTCCCACGTCAACATTTTCCTCATCGCAGCGCAGCAGGTCTGCCAGCGAAGCAAGCCTCGGACCGGGCGACGATCGCGGCGGCGACAACGGGCGGCGATCGGGAGGCTCTCTCACCGCGACCCGTAGTCGCCGCCGTCGTCGTTCACCGGCAAAGCGGCCCCGAAACTTGGCTCATTCGCAGTGGCTTTCGGTTTTCAAGGGCTCCAAATACCCGCATGCCGCATCGGCGGCTGCCGCGGGACCGGCTTCACGTCAGCACGAAACGCACCATCGGCCCGATCACGGGAAAGTCTCCCGCCAAACCTGCAAACTCCCGATGGGCGCGAATCCGCATCAACTTGACACACGCGCCGAACAACACCACCCCCGCGAGAACCCCGACGCCCAGTTCCGCCCACGGGTGCCACTCCACCCCCGTCACGAGCGCCGCCACCACCATCCCCATCAGGGCCGCCGACGCAAGGTAGGGAAGCATCACCGCCAGTTGCCGTTCCATGGGAAATCCCACAAGGGCGCGATTCGGCCATGTGTTGACAAACAGCGCAAACAAGGCGCAGGCGGCCTGCCCCCACAACAACGCCATCACGCCATGCCGGAAGGTCAGCAGAATCGCCAGCACCATCGCAAGACGCTTGATGACCAGAAGCCGCAGGCTCAGACCAGAGCGCCCCAACGCCAGCACCACCGTCAGGTTCAAACTCTGAATCGGCCAGAGCATCCCGACCAGACACAGCACTTGCAGGTAGGGCGCCGCGGGAAGCCAACGCGGCCCGATCAATGACTCGATCATCGGCCCCGCAACCGCCATCATCCCGGCAAAGACCGGAAACGTCACGAGGGACGTGGCCCTCAACACCCCTTCCACCCCCTTCCTCAGCCGCTCGATGCTGCCTTGAAGCGAGCACATCACCGGAAACGCCACCTTCGTCAATACCTGCTGGATCACTCCCGCCGGCATCTTCTGAAACCCGTTGGCCCTGTGGTAGTAACCCACCTGCAGCGGCAGAAACAGCTTTCCGATCACAAGGACGTAAATGTTCATCACCAACTCGTCGATCGTGCGCTCCACCGCGATCTTCCACCCGTAGCCGAACAACTGCCGAAACCTTCCCGCATTGAATCGGAACCCCGGCCGCCAATCCGACCCGATCCACAGAAACGCCGTCACGAAAACCCCTGATACAAGGTGTTGAACCACCAGCGCCCACACCCCGAACCCCGTCGCCGCCAGCGCAATGCCCGCCCCAGCCCCCGCCACCAATGCCGGCAACTGGACAACCATCAAACGCTTGAACAGCAGATCCCGGATCATCCTCGACCGCTGGCATACTCCCAACCCCTGCAGAAAGAACCCCAGACTCAACACCTGCATGATGGCCGCCAGCCGCCCTTCACCGTAAAAGGCCGCCACCGCCGGCGCCGCCAGACAAACAACCCCGGCCGCCACCCCCGAGGCCGCCAGATTGAACCAGAACACCGTCGAGCAGTCCTCGTCCGTCAAGTCCTCGCGCTGGATGATGGCCCGCCCCAGCCCCCCCTCGACCAGCGCCAGGCTGATCGTGATGAACACCGTCACCATCGCCAGCAGCCCGAACTGGTCCGGGGCAACAAGCCGCGCCAGGACCAGACCAACCACAAATCGGAACCCCTGAACCGAAATCTCGGTAAGCGCCGCCCAGCCCGTTCCGGCAACCGCTTTCCTCGGCAGACTCATCGTAACCGATCCCGCTTGACGGGCTACCTCACCGCCCCCGAATCGCCCGCATCCCCGTTGAACCGCCCGTCGGGGGAGCAGGCGGGCATCGGGTCAATACCCCGCTTCGATCATGGCGGTTGCCGCGATCTCCTCGATCGTCCTCCGGGCATCGAGCGCAAGGTCCCGCTCGTATCGGCCGACCATGGCCCGGCTCAGCGGTTGTCGGATTTTCTCCTTCCATGCGAGGAACCGCTCCGGTTCGTCGGGGTGTTCGTGAAAGTCGAGAACGGCGGGCTCGAAGGCCACCCCGAGAGCCTCGAAGACGCCCCGAAGCACCTCCTCGGGCCGCGACACGAGGTCCTCGTAGCGGAGCGCCATGAACCGGCCGGCGTAGAGCCGGGCCGCACGGGCGCGCCATTCCATGACCGCGTTCCACTTTCGCGAAAACTCCGCGGCGTCCTGTTCGAGACGCGGGGCGTAGGGATCGCAAATCCGCCGCCTTCCCAGCTCGAGGTAGGAACAGAAAACATCCCGCGGATCCCTCGTGATCCAGACGATCCGCGCTTCAGGAAACATTTCATGCAGCTGGTCGACCATCTCGACATGGAAATTGTTCTTGTCGCCGAGGATCGCCGCCGGCTTCCCGATCTTGCGGGCATAGGCCCGATAAACCGCCTCGACGGCGCCGGCATAATCGCCGACCCCCTGTCGTTCCGCCTCTTCGGCGACGGCGGCCGGCGCAAGGTCCCACGTCTCAAACTTCCTCGCCCGGGTCAGGGCATCGAGAAACTCGCCGAATGCCCCCGGAAATACGGCCTCTTCGAAGCGCCCTCGCAGCCAGAGCGCGAATCCACACTCCGGGGGAATGCAGATCTTCGAATGGGCGGCCAGCGCCAGCCGCAAAACGGTCGTTCCGCTCCGCGGATTGCCCAAAATGAAGAGTGCCGGTCCGCGACTCATCCCCGTCATCCCCCAAGGCCCGCGCACACCCGCATCACGCCTTCCGGAATCTCGTCGGACCAGCCCGCCGCGATCGGAAGACAAACGACCCGCGCACTGATGTCGTGCGTCACCGGAAGCATCTCCGCAGAACCCGCTCGAAACACCCGATCCAGCGAAGGGTGAAAATATCGCCGCGTCTCATACCCGCTCTCCGAAAGGCGCCTCACAAGCTCCCCGGCATGTTCCCACGACCGGCAGAGCACCGGATAGTAGGACCAGTTCCATCCGGCGCCCTCACGAAGCCGGAACGCAAAACACACGCCGGGCGCCTCCGGCAAAAGCCGGTCATACACCGCCGTCGTCCGGCGGCGGCTTTCCATGATCTCCTCGATATGCCCGAGACAACACAGCCCCATGGCGGCGTGAAGCTCCGACATCTTGCCGTTGATGCCGGCGCCGTGGAAGGCATACGGACCGTCATGTCCGAACCGGCGCATCCATTCCACCCGATCCGAGACGCCCTTGTCGGGAGCCGCCACCAGCCCTCCCTCCACCGTATGCAGCAATTTCGTGGCGTGCAGGCTGACGATCGAGGCGTCTCCCCAGTTGAGAATGCTTTCCCCGTGATAGGTCACGCCAAAGGCATGCGCCGCATCGTAGATGACCGCCAGCCCATGACGCGAAGCGATCCGCTGAAGCGCCTCCACATCGCAGGGGTTGCCAAAGACATGCGTCGCAACAATCGCCTCGGTGCGCGGGCTCACCGCCGCTTCGACTTTCCCGGGATCCAGCGTCAGCGAGGATTCCTCGATGTCCGCGTAAACAAGCGCACAACCCTCCCATATCGGGCAGGAAGCGGTCGCCACGTATGAGAACGGCGTCGTGATGACCTCGCCTCCGATCCCGAGCGCCTTCAGGGCGATCTGAAGCCCAAGGCCTCCGTTGGCCACACAATGGAGCGGAATTTCCAGTCTCAAGCGTTCCCGCAGTGCCGCCTCGAGACGCGCCACCACGGGGCCGCTGTTGGTCAGCCAGTTCCTCTGCCAGATTCCCTCGAGGTGTCGGACATACTCGGCCAACGGCGGAAGGAACGGCTCGGTGACCGGTGTCATGGCTGCTGGTGGTGCTCCGGGGCCCGTTTCGACGGGACGCCTCGTCATTCCGGGGTGGCGAACAGCACCGTCTCCTCGGCATGGATCGTGGCGTGCTTCAAAAAGAAACGGTATCCAAGGTCAAGGGACGCGAGATACCGGGGGATCCTGCAGAAATCCTCAAGGGAGTGATACAGCGAGATGGCCAACTTGGGCCGGTGGGCCCGAAGGCACCCCTCCGCGCCCCGGAGCGCCTCGATCTCCGCGCCCTCGATGTCCATCTTGATGAACGACACCGTCGGAAGCGATCGCTCCGCCACCAGAGAATCAATCGTCTCGAGGCTGGCGGAACCGGTGGCCCCTTCAAAGCTCTCAGGCTCCACCCGCGTGGCCGGCCCCCGCTCCTCGTAGTACACCACACCATCCCGGGAAGATCCGAGGGGATGAGGAACCACCTCGATGCGGCTCTTCAGCGACGGGTTCAAATCGAGGTTCCGCCGCATGATATCGAGGTTGCCCGGGACAAACTCCATCGTGATCACCTTCCCCCCATAGCCGGCAAGCTCCGCGAAGTGGAGAGCCGTCTCCCCCCAGCAGCCCCCGCAGTCCAGCACCACGTCTCCCTCCGCCACCCCGATCCGAAGCCCCCCGGCCTCGAAACAGTATTGATCCAGCACGAACTGAGCCATGATCGCCGAAGGCCGGATATACGCCTCCATACCGAACCCGAATCGTTCCAGACTCATCCGCGCCAGACGAAAATGCAGGAACCCCGGATCGATCCAGTCGCCGGCGCGGCCGGCCTCCGCCTCGAGTTCGTTCAGGATCGTCCAATACGAGGGCGTGTTCGTGGGAAGCTTGACATGCCGGAACCCGGCGGCCCGGTAGGCGATCAGATCCACCAAAAGCGCCTTGCTGTTCTCGTCCGCAAGGAGATCCCATGTATCGCCGAGCTCGTCGAGATACGGGCCGATCTCCTCCATCCTCGCCCGCAGTCGACGCACGTTCCGCAATCCCGATTTGGCGAGGGCGAAGTCCCGGACGGCTTCCGTTATACGCCGCCTCCGGCGGCCGAAGCGGCTGGCGTCATGATTGTCGCGATGCCACTCCGGAAGAGCGCGGGCAACCCTCCGCATCAACTGCGAGCTGAACCTGCCGTCACTCATTCGGAGCCGCTCTCGACCACGCGCTGAAGGTACATCCCGTAGCCGCTCTTGTCGTATCCCTCCGCGAGCCGCAAAAGCTGCTCACGATCGATGAACTTCGAGTAGTAGGCCACCTCCTCGATGCATCCGATCTTGGTGCCCTGCCGTTCCTCGATCACCCGGACGAACGTGGAGGCCTCGTTGAGCGAGGCAAAGGTGCCGGTGTCAAGCCACGCAATGCCCCGGTTGAAGACGCCCACCTCCAATCGCCCGGCTTCAAGATAGGCCTCGATCACGGACGTGATCTCATACTCGCCCCGGGCCGACGGCCGCACCGCCTCCGCAATCCCGACCACCCGGTTGTCAAAGAAATACAACCCCGGAATCGCAAATTGCGATTTCGGCGCCGCCGGCTTCTCCTCGACCGAAATCACCCGCCGGTCCCGGTCGAACTCGACCACCCCGTAACGCTCGGGATCATGCACCGGAGCGGCGAATATCACCGCCCCCTCCGGATCGGTATGCTCCCGAATCAACCGCCCGAACCCCGAACCGTAAAAGATGTTGTCCCCGAGAATCAGCGCCACCTTCTCCGGCCCGATAAATTCCTTCCCGATCACAAAGGCTTGCGCCAACCCGTTCGGATCCTCCTGCACCGCATAACGAAAGACGCACCCCAGACTCGAACCATCCCCGAGCAACCGCTCGAAACCCGGAAGATCACGCCGCGTCGAGATGATCAGAATGTCGTTGATGCCCGCCAGCATCAGCACCGAGAGCGGATAGTAGATCATCGGCTTGTCGTAAACCGGGATCAACTGCTTCGACATGGCGAGCGTGATCGGGAACAGCCGCGTTCCAGAGCCTCCTGCAAGGATGATGCCTTTCACGTCTCCCCTGTTCCCTGTCTCCTGTTCCCTGTTCCAAGCCGCTCGAGGCGGTAGCTTCCGTTCAGGATATCCTCCCACCAGCCGCGGTTCCCCAGATACCATGCCACCGTCTTGCGCAGACCGTCGACCGCCCCCACGCGCGGTTCCCAGCCCAGTTCGGACCGGATCCTCGAGCAGTCCATGGCGTACCGGAAATCATGACCCGGACGGTCCCTGACGAAGGTGATCTGCTCCGCGTAGGATCGCTTGTCGGCCCGGGGTTGCATTTCGTCGAGGATCTCACACAGGATCTTCACAAGATCGATGTTGCGAAGCTCGGTGTTCCCTCCGATGTTGTAGGTTTGGCCGGCCGTTCCACGGGTCATGACAAGATGAAGCGCCTCGGCATGGTCCTCCACGTAAAGCCAGTCGCGCACGTTTTCGCCCTTTCCGTAGACCGGGATGTTCTCCCCGTTCAGGGCTTTCAGTATGACGACCGGGATCAGCTTTTCCGGGAACTGGCAGGGGCCGTAGTTGTTCGAACAATTCGTCACGATGACCGGCAGCCCGTAGGTATGCCGCCATGCGCGCGCGAGGTGATCCGACGCCGCCTTGCTGGCGCTGTAGGGCGAATGCGGCGCATACGGAGTCGTTTCGGTAAAGGCCGGATCATCTTCCCCAAGGGACCCGTAGACCTCGTCGGTGGACACGTGCAGAAACCGGAATCGCCCTCGCTTCGCCGCGTCAAGCTCGCCGTAGTGATCCAGCGCCGCCTCCAGCAGGTTGCAGGTTCCAAGGATGTTGGTCCGGATGAACTGGCCCGGACCGTCAATCGAGCGGTCCACATGCGATTCCGCCGCAAGGTGGATCACACCGTCCGGCCGATGACGCTCGAAGAGCGTCTTGAGCGCCCCCGCGTCACAAATGTCGGCCTGTTCGAACACATGCCCCGGATCCTCGATAACATCCCCGAGCGAGCGAAGGTTCCCGGCATAGGTGAGCCGGTCGACGTTCACCACTTCCGCCCCCTTCTCGCGAACCAGCAGCCTCACAAGGTTGGATCCGATGAATCCCGCGCCGCCCGTGACCAGTACCCTCATGATTCAGGACCCCGCATCCGATGCCGCGGCAGCCTCTCAGCGCGAAAGCCTTCGCCCGCTCACCATGGCGCCGTCGCTGGCGGTCCCCTCGAACTTCGTGAGTTCCGAGTCCAGCTTCAGGACCGCGGGCCCCGGCCAGTCTTCGCGGCTGATGCGCAGCTCCGGGCCGCGCCGGACCTCCCATGCCGCATGATAATTGCCCCCGAAAACAGCCACCGAGTTCTTCTTCAGTTCAAGTTCCCTCGTAAGCCCCTGCGGGCCGTACTTCCGGTAACGCCAGGTTGTTCCCACAAGGAGCCTCTCCAGCTCGGCCTCGGTCCGCAGTCCCCCGCCGAGGTCGTCTTCCTCGTCGCGCTTCTGCCGCTCCCGTGCGGCCTTGACCTCCGGTATTTGCGCCATGCGGCGGGCTTCTTCCTCGAACCGGAGCGCTTCCCGGATCTTTCCGGAGCGGGTCAGCTCCCGCTCTTGCGCCTTGAGCGCCTTGAAGTAGGCGCCGGTTGCGGCGAGGATCTTCCGGTCCCGGGTTTCCGACAGCGCCGCGAGTTCCTTTTCCCACTTCTCCCGCAACTGTCGCAGGCGGTAGTTTGCGCCCGCCGGGAGATCGGCGGCCAACTCACCCTCTTCCACCGCCTCGATCTCGGCGAGAACCTCCGCTGCGCTCTTCAGCTTTTCCTCGCGTCCGAGGGTGTTCTTGAGCTTCTCCAGCGCCCGGAGGTAGTTCTTGCGAAGTTCCCGCGCCGCTTCCACGTGCTCGTCAAGAACCGCGTTCAGCTTTTCGTCAAACGCCTCGCGGTAGGATTCCAGCTTCCCGGCCGCCGCCGATCGGGCCGGCAAGCCCAAAGCCGCAACTGCAACGAGCATTGTCAACCACCGGGTCATATCGAGCTATGCGTGATGCCGCGATAAGTCTACACGCAACGGGAGTCCTTGAAAACCGAAATGCGTTGATCGTCAGGGACCCGCCGCGCCCGGGGCCTGCCACATGTGCCGGCTCCACTCCCACGCGCTGCGCACGATGGTCTCCACGTCGCTGCGGCTCGGCGACCATCCCAGAACGCGGGCCGCCTTCGACGCGTCCGCCACGAGACGCGGCGGATCGCCCTCCCGCCGCGGCCCA
>CAYPUM010000007.1:0-22417 GCA_964413545.1 uncultured Roseibacillus sp.
ATCCTCCGGATCCCGGTCGAATTCCACCAAGGCAGCAATGCGTGCCTATCAGGCCGGCATCCGGTCAAGCTCCTTTCTTCCCCCGGCAGTAGAATGAGTCCGCCGATCCCGACCGGCCATTCCATCTCGCGGCTTCCGCCCGAGCGGATGACGACGCGGACCAATCCGGCACCTTGTCGCGGAGGTCAACAGGGCGCACAAGCGGGAAGGGTGCGGGGCGCCGGGTGGCTGGTGGCTGGTTTCATTCCGGCTTCATTCCTTCGGGGGGGTCCCGCCTTGTTCCGGACGGGACCGGCGGATTATCACTGGTATAACCGTACCCAATCCACGACCATGCCAACGGGCAGTTCTTCGGGATGGGTCACTTTGCCGGGCCAACTGCCTTCCAGTTGCTGGTCCATATATAAGAAAAACGGCTGATCGAACGGCCATTGAAAGGTTCCTCCTCCGGGCACCTTGGGATACGTTATGGTTTCAACTCCGTTTATGGCGTAAACCAGCTTGTCTGGATACCAGCTCACACTATAGACATTATAGCCGCCGGGAGCTATCCTGCCCGTGGCGGACTTCCTGGGGCTTGCCTGCTTCAGATTTATTGTCCAGTGGCTGTGCGTGGTTTGATAGGCAAAATCATCATGGTTCAGTCTCTCCATGATATCCATTTCGCCATTGTGCTGGTTCGGATAAATCGCCTTCTCCGATTTCATCCAAATGGCTGGCCAGGCCCCGTGGGCAGGTTCCAGCTTTGCACGGATCTCAATCCGTCCGTACTGGAAGGCGAACTTGTGACGTGTGGATATTCCTCCGGTCAGGAATGGACGCGGATCCCCGGTTGAGGGGTTGTCATTGACAATTCCTCGCAGGTGGATGTTGTCCTCATCAAATCGGACGACCCGGTCGTCCGTCGCGGTGATATAACGGAAGCAGCCCTTGTTTTCCTGCCAACGCTCGACAGGCAACTTGATCTCCGGAGTGGTGAACAGTCCGAGCCGGGTCCAGTGGGCAGCGTCCAATGCTCCCTTGTCGAAATCATCTTCCCAAACGAGTTCCCATGGGGTTGCGTCGTTGCGCCGTCCTTCCTTCTGGACGTATATGTACCCGTCCGCCACCTCATAAGGTCTGGCGGAAGATGGGCAACCCATGAGAGGCGCCGCCGCCAACAATCCCAAGACCAGGTGTCTCTGTAGCTTCATCTGATTCATTGTCTCCCCACCATGGAACAGAAGGGTCACGAGGCGGCGCCGCTGCGGGCGGCGCCATTCCGATCGGCCCGCGTCGCCCGGATTATGGCAGGCCGGTTCCGTCCGGCCACCCGAAAGTCCGCGGCTCTTGCCCGCCGCCCCTTGGCCGGTTCCGGCGGGTCCCGGACGGGTCACCTGCCGGCTTGTCTCCCCGGCGGTCGCCGCCACGCTCCGGCCGTCCGGTGGCGCGAAAGCCATTCCTCATCCGGACGCCTGCCGGCGGTCCGCAGTCGTTCGAGCGTGCGATGCACGTGATGATCCGGCGGGCGGGCGCCCGGTCACCGTTTTTCCCCGGCCCGCACTTCCGCTACGGCCGGTTTTCCGGCGGGCGGCGGCGGGCCGGGCTTGAAGATGGTGACGAGGCTCCCTCCGGCGGCGGCAAGGATGATGCCAAGGTAGAACGGCCACGGGATGGCGGCCCACCCTCCCTTGGGCGGGTGCAGGGAGAGGGCCACGACGGCGTTGAGGACGGGCGCCCCGGCAAAGACGATCGACATCACGACGCTCGGCAAACCGCCCGCTCCGAAGGCCAGCAGGACTCCGAAGGCCCCGAGAGCCCCGGCCACGCCCGCGATCAACGACCACCACATCCCGGACGGGGGGTAGTTCCAGTTCGCTCCGCGGGCCGCCAGCAGGGCGAGGGGCGCCACGATGGCCACAAGGAAGTAGGCGATCCCCACGAAGAGGAAGGCCTTGTAGCGCCCGAACTCGGGATCGCCCATCCCCACCGCTCCCTTGTGCAGGAACACCCCGTAGACCCCCCAGAAGGAGACCGTCATCATTGCAAACAGCAGCCAACTCATCGTCTTGCCGGATTTGTGCTTGGGTTGCGTCACTTGCGAAACAGGTGGGACATCATTCGCCGGCCGCATCTCTCGCCTTTTCGAGGCCGGTCCGGACCGGGCCGGGGATGGGAATGGGCTCGATGCCATGGCGCCCGAAGCGCACGCACACCGTCACGACTTCCCCTTCCGCCACCGGAGGATCGTCCGGATCGACGAAGAAGCGGAATCCGTACCGCACCGATCGGGTGCGGATCTCCTCGATCGAGAGGCGGATCGTGAGCACGTCGTCGTAGCGGACCGGTCTCCGGAACTGGCACGAGGCCCTCACCCGTGGCCAGCCGATTTCGGCCTCCCCGACCTGTTCGTGAATCGAGTGGCCAAGGCTGCGCAGAAAGGCGTGCTCGGCGGTTTCCATATACCGGTAGAAGTTCGAAAAGTGCACGATCCCCGCGAGGTCGGTTTCGTGAAACTCGACCCGCCGCCGGAACTCGAAACAACAGGGCCGCTCGTTCCCGCTCATGACGCCGCCTCCCGCCTGGCATGCATGGCGGGCCGGCGCCGCCCCGCGATCACCGCTTCCGCCAGCGCCACGAATCCCTCCTTCATGGCCTCGACGCTATACCGTTCCCTCGCGCCGCGGCGACCCCTTTCTCCGAGAACCCGCAAACGATCCCGGTCCGCAAGGAGGCCGCTCCAGGCGTCCGCCAGCGCGGACGCATCACCGGGCGCAACCAACACCCCGCCCCCCGTGTCCTCAATCAGTTCCGGGAACGACGAGGCCCGCGGCTGGACCACCGGCGCCCCGGCCGCCATGGCTTCGATCACGTAAAGCCCGAACGCCTCGGGGTAGACGGCGGGAACCGAGAAGATCGTCAGGTCCCTCAGGAAGCGCGCCTTTTCCTCGCGGGTCACGTTCATCGCCCAGCGAACGTTTCCGTCCAGACCGGCCTCCGCGAGCTTGCGCTGCAACGCCTCCACGCCGGGTTGGTCCCCCTTTGTGCACGCTCCGCCGATATGCAGGCGACAACCTTCATGCCGCTTGTCCCGGTGCAGTTCGAGAAAAGCGTCCACCAGCAAGTGCAGCCCCTTCTCCCTGATCATCCTCGCGAAGAAACCGATCACCGGCGGACCGTGGGTCTCCGAGGCCTTCGGAAGGTATCCCTCGAAATCGATTCCATTCGGCAACACTTCGATGGCCTCGTCGGAGAGCCCGAGACGCTCCGCCATCAGAAGCGCGTAAAACCGGCTCGGCGACACCAGGGCGTCCGCCTCCGGAATCCGGGCGCGCAGCTCGTCCCAGCAACGCTCCCGGTAAGGTGCGGGCAGATGATCAAGAAAGGTGTCCTCCCCCTGAAAGAACACCAGCACCGGCACGCCGAGGCGGGCCTTCAACTCCCGCGTCAAACCCGCAAGGAGGGCGTTCGAGAGACAGATCAGGTCCGGCTTTTCGTGGTGTTCGAGCCACGCGAGAAGCTTTCCGAGTTCCTTCGTCAGGCGGCCGGACTCGACCCGCAGCATCTCGAGCGTCATCACCCCCTGCTCCCGGGCGCTCGTCAAGTGGCTGCGCCGCGCCGCAAACCGCAACAAGCCCGCATTGTTGAACAGGCGGTCGAGCCACCCCGGCGTGTGCCGGAAGAGGGCCGTCTTCTGTTGCAGGAACACGTTGATCCCGCCAAAGAAGACCGGGACCTCGCGCCCTTGCGGAAGCCCCTCCTCGTCCAGCGTCATCGGAAGATACATGGGAAGCAACGCCACCTCGTGCCCGCTGCGATGGAGGGCCACGGCAAGGGCGTTGTCGCGCATGCACGCCCCGCAGTGATAACTGCCGGTTCCCGCCGTCAGAAAGGTCGCCTTCATGCGGACGTCGCAGCCGGGACCCGCCCGTAGTCCAGCGGCTCCGGCAGGTCGGCGAAATCATTCATGGCTGCCGCGAGGTCGCTGTAATCCCGCCCGTCGAGATTTCCGATGAGGCAATCCGTCAGCTTCCCTCGAAGATGCTCGTGCTTGCGCACCAGCCTCGCGAAACTGAAGCCCTCGTCATAGAACGCATAGACCAGCTTTCGCATCACCTCGATCATCCCGCAGAGTCGTTCGCCATAATCCGCAAACCGCCCCGCGGCACAGCTTCCCGTTGCAAGAGCCGCATCCACCGCATCCGCCGCCATCTCGCCGCTCTTGAGGGCCAGAAAGACCCCCGACGAAAACACCGGATCAAGAAACGCAAAAGCATCCCCGGCCAGCACCACCCCGTCCGCCGCGCAGCGTTCGCCCCGATACGAATACTCCCCCGTCACCCAATACTCGCCGAACTGTTCTCCATCGCAGAGGTGATCCCTGACCCACGCGTTCTCCTCGATCTCACGCGCGAAGATCTCCGCCGGGTTCCGCGTCCCGCGATACAGGTAGTCGCGCCCCGCCACGATCCCGGAACTCACGATGTCGTTGCGAAGCGGAATGTTCCAGAACCACCCGCGTCCATCGAGATAAGCCACCGTGGTGGCCCCCTCGTCAAGGCCCCGGTCGCGCTTCGCCCCCTTGAACAGCGTCCAGATCGCAATCTTGTTGAGCCGCGGGTCCCGCCGCCGCCAGCCTTTCTTGCGCAAGAGGAGCGCATCGCGACCGCTGCAGTCGATCGTCAGCGGAGCGTGCGCCTCATATCGTCCCCGGCCGGCCGTCTCCGCCATGACCCCCGTCACGGCCCCGTTCCGGCCGTGGACGAAGTCAAGCACCCTCGTTTCCTCCCGCACCTCGGCCCCCTTGCGGGCCGCGTTCCGCAAAAGCATCTCGTCAAAGACGGCCCGCTCGACCTGCCACGTCGTCGCGGCGGGATGATCAAGGTGCTGAAAAAAATAGAAAGGGGCCGAAACCTGCCCGTCCTGCTTCACGAACTGCACACTGTGCTTCCTGACAAAGGCGTGCTTCTCCATCTCGTCGAGCACCCCGAGCCGCTCCAGCGTAAAGTAACAAAACGGCATCATCGACTCCCCGACATGATACCGGGGGAAGCGCTCCTTTTCGAGGACGAGCACCCGCCGCCCGGCCTCCGCAAGGAGCGCCGCGGCGGTCGAACCGGCCGGCCCACCCCCGATCACGATCACGTCATGCCCGTCCATGTTCGTCTTCGTTCGCGTCTCTGGGAAGGATTTCGATGATTCGAGCAAGGCAGATTCCGGATTCGGTCGCGAGCCGGTTGTAGCGGCCGTAGAAGGCCTCCGCCGACCCGAGCGCCGACAATTTCGGCGGAAGGGCGTCCCGCGCAACCGAGAAAAACCCCCCCGGCCTGCTCCGGAACTCGAACCCGCTCTGCGTCATGAGCGTCCCCAAAGGCGTCCGCTCCGCCACGATCGCCTCCCGCAAGGGCCCCGGAAACCCTTCCAGCTCGAACTCGATCAGCCCGAACTCATACGGCTTGCCGCTCTCCGCCCCCTCAAGGATCACCTCCCGGAAGTAGCGCCCGTCGTTCCGCCCGCTCGCCAGAACCCGCAGCGCAATCCGCTCCCGGTAGAACTCTTCAAGGGTGGTGGTCATGTCGCCCCCGTGCACAAGGAGCCGGTTCTCCGGCTCCGGCACCTCCGCCGGACCGCACCACGCGAACAGCTCCGGCGACATGCCATACTGTGCCAGCGAGGCCCGAAGGGAAGACGAAAGCTCCACGGATGTCATGCAACGACCCCTCAAACGATCTTATCGGTCCGGTGCTCCGGCAGGAAGAAGTCGTGCAGGATGTTGTCCACGCAAAGCAGGCCGTCGCGCTTCAGCACGAGCGCCCCGTCGTCGACCACCAACAACTCCTCGTCGGAGAGCGCCTCCAGTTCCTCCGCGAATCGATCGAGGATCCGCACCCCGAACTTGTCCTCGAAGTATCCCGCCTCGACGCGGCCGAGTTTCATCTGCAGGATGAACTCGCGGATCATGCGCTCTTCCTCGCTGGTCCGGAAGGCCCGCTTCACCGGGATCCCGCCCGCTTCGACGGCCCGGTCGTAATCGTCGATCTCGGTGAGGTTCTGGTAGTGCACCCCCGCCACGTGCGAGAACGACGCCACCCCGAGACCGACGAGGTCCGCCCCGCCCCACAGGGCGTCGCGATAGATGAACTTCGTGCGCTCCGGATCGAGCACCGCCGTGTAGCCCGAGGCGACGGTGTACCCGTTCCGCTCGAGTTCCGCGAAGGCCTCCTTCACCCAGCGCCGCTTGGTTTCCCAGTCCGCCACCGGGGCCACCAGCGAGCCGCTCGCCTTCATGTCCTTGTAGATGGTGGTGTTGTAGGGGATCTCCATCTGATAGATCGTCACGCTGTCGGGCCTGAGTTCGAGAACCTTCTCGATGTTCCGTCGCCAGTTCTCTTCGGTCTCCTCGAGCATCCCGGCGATCAGGTCGACGTTGATCTGGTCGAACTCCTCGGCCCGGGCCCGCTCATAGGCGCGCCACACTTCCTTGCTGCGGTGGGCGCGCCCGTTGATCTCGAGGATGCGGTCGTCGAAGTTCTCGATCCCGAGACTGAGCCGCGTCACCCCGATTTCCCTGATGGCGGCCAGCTTGCCCGGGTTGAGGGTGCCCGGCTCGCACTCGAAGGCGACCTCCTCGGCCTCGTCCCACGGGAGGATGGCCTTCATGCGGTCCGTCAGTTCGTGAAGCTGCCGGGCCGAGAGGTAGGACGGCGTCCCGCCGCCGAAATACACGAAGTGCGGCCTGCGGCCCGCAAGCAACGGCTTGCGCGCCAGCATGTCGAGTTCCCGCACCGTGCAGTCGAGGTAGCTCATGATCTGCTCCGCGTTCTTGTCCGTGTAGACCCGAAAGTAACAGAAGTGGCAGCGCTTCCGGCAGAACGGGATGTGATGATAAAGCCCCAGCGGCGTTCCCGGCGACGGTGGCTGCTCGTAAACGGCGCTCACCTCCGCCGCCTGTTCCGCCGACCAGAACGAAAACGGCGGATAGTTCGAGATGAAGTAATTCCCGGCCCGGGTGGCTTTCTTCTTCGCGGTGCTCGTGCTCATGTTCATGTCGTTCCTTCCTTGATGGCGAAAAGCGTCCCGTCCTCCCCTCCGACAACGATGCGGCCGTTCGCAAATGCGGGGGAGACGCCAAGTCCCTCCCCAAGGTCGAGACGCCAGATCTCGCTCCCGTCGTCCCGATTCAGAGCGTATAGCCTCCCGTCTCCCGAGCCGAAGACCACCGCGTCATCAAAGACCACCGCCCCTCCGTCGATCCGCGCTCCGGTCCTGAACTTCCAAACCCGCTTGCCGCTCCGGCGGTCGATGGCGTGCAGATGCTTGTCGCGCGACCCCACGAAGACATGCCGCTCCCCGAGCGCCGGGGGACTGAAGACGGGAAATTCACCCGCTTCACAGACCCATTCCGGCGCTCCTGCGAAGGCATCCGCCGCCACCACCTGGTTCCCGTAGGTCCCCGCATACGTCATGGCGCCGTCGGTGGCGATGGAGGCCGTGATCTGCGCCCCGACCGGCACTTCGTTCACCTTCGACCCGTCGGCAAGCCTCAAGGCATGCACCACCGCGTCGCAGCCCCCGAACACGACCGCCCGCCCGTCAACCACCGCCGGACTGCCGTTGATCGGCTCATTGATTTCATGCGTCCACACCTCGGTCCCGTCCGCCGCTCGCAGGCAGCGGCACACGCCGTCGTATCCATTGACGATGACGAGATGCTCCCCGTCCCCGGCGCCCGCAATCAAGGTCGCGCCGCTCGGGAACTTGGCCCCTCCTTCGATCTTCCACCGCACTTCACCGGTCTTCTCGTCGAGGCAATAAAAAAAGCCGTCGCCGGAGCCGACGAAGACCCTCCCCCGCGCAATCGCGGGCGCCGCCTCGATCGTGTCTCCCCCGCCCTCGGGGACGAACTTCCAGCGTTCCTCTCCGGTCCCGGCGTCGAGCGCGTGAAACACTCCATCAATCGTCCCCACGTAAACCACCCCGCCTGCGATCCCGGCGGCGCTCGTGACGGGTGATCCGAGGGTCTTCGTCCAGGCCACCACCGGCCTGCGCGGAACCCGGTCCCGAACCCGGCCCTGCAGGGTGACTCCTCCCCGCGGCATTGCCCATGAGGTCGTGTTCCAGACCACCGGCGAAGCAGCCTCCCGGCTTCCCGACGCCGATTCCTCCGGCGTCTCCGCTTTCCGCTCGTCACAGGACACCCCGAATCCAGCGATCAACGTCCCGCCCAGCGCCCCTCGCAGAGCCCTCGCGAATCCCAGATCACACGCCGTGCTCCTCCGCGCCGCCGTGCCGGCTCGCTCCGGCCGTCCCATGCCCGAAACGTTCCGCAGCGGGCGTCCCGGCGTGCCCTCCTGATTCGCGGGCGAGGACTCGCGCCGGCGCCCGATCGTCTCTCCAGTCTCGTCCAAGGCGGCAAATTGGTTCGCGTTTTCCCGCCCAACTTGAACCCCCCTCGCCATGTTCGCCACCGGAATTTCGACAATCGGCCCAATAGCGGCTTGACCGGGCCCCGACCTCTGCCATTTGTGCCTTCGGTCGCCGTCCGCGATCATCCCAACCACCGAAGCCATGAAGAACACTCCACGCCTCGCCCTCCTCGCCGCCTGCATCCTCCCGGCCCTGACCGCTCCCCTCGGCGCGGAAGACGCCAAGCCCGCACCCGTCAAGGTCCTGCTCATGACCGGGCAGAACAACCACAACTGGAAAGCAACCACGCCCGTAATGCTGGATCTCTACGAAGCCGGCGGAAGGTTCGACGTCACCGTGAACGAGAAACCCTGGGACCTCAAAGCCGGGGAGTTCGCCAAATACGACGTGGTGGTGAGCAACTGGAGCATGTGGCCGGGAATCGGCGCCGACCCATGGAGCGACGAGGTGAAAACGGCTTTCCTCGAATTCATGAAGAAAGGTGGCGGGCTGCTCGTGGTGCACGCCGGCAGTTCCATCCACTATCAGTGGCCCGAGTTCCAGAAGATCATCGGCGCCACCTGGGCCAAGGGCGTCACCGGCCATGGTCCACGTCACGAGTTCGAGGTCACCATCACCGATCCCCAACACCCCATCACGAAGGGAATCAAGCCCTTCAAAACCTTCGACGAACTGTGGCACAAGATGCTGCGCACCGGGGAACCTGAAATCCTCGCCACCGCCTTCTCCGCCAAGGACAAGCGCGGGACCGGCGAGGACGAACCAATGGTCATGGTCACCCGCCACGGCGAAGGACGCTGCGTGAACCTCGTCCTCGGTCACGACGCCAAAGCCATGTCCAACCCCGGCTTCAAAAAACTCTTCCTCCGCAGCACCGAATGGGCTGCCACCGGCAAGGTCGAAAACTCTGACTGACCCTCCACCCCACCTGTATCGGCATGACGCCTCTTCCCCGATTCCTCACCGTGGCGGCGGTCGCTGCCGGGCTCCTTTCCGACTTCGTCCTCGCCAAGCCGCTTGCAACGGCCGCGGGTCTGGTCTATGAGGACGCAAACGGGAACGGAGTCCGCGACCCCGGCGAACCCGGGATCGCCGGGGTGCCGGTAACGGAAGGGGTCGGGTTTGCGGAAACCGATTCGGACGGGCGGTTTCAACTGCCGCTGCGACCCGACCCGGTGAAACGCCACGGGGAGCCGCATGTGGTTTCGATTGCCACTCCCCGGAGCTATGTGCCGGCAGGCCCGTGGTTCCGGGTTCCGGGGGCGGGAGGAAAAAGCGAACTGCGATTCGCCCTGAGAAAACGCGAAACTCCGCTTCCCTTCACTTGGATTCACGGCACCGACCCACATGTGCCCAGAGCGGGACGGCCGTGGTTCGAGGCCTTCCGCCGGGATGTCGCCGCCCGCGGCGCGGACGTGCAGTTCTGCGTGCTGACGGGCGACCTCGTCGACTTGAGCGACGCGCATCCGCCCCGCCAGGCGCGCGCCGAATTCGATATCCTGCGCGAGCAAACCGCGGACTTTCCCGTTCCGCTGCGCGTGATTCCCGGCAACCACGACCTCGCCGGTGTCCGGGGCCTCAAAAACGGCTGGACGCCGGAGACAGACGGATATGGCTACAACTTCTACACCCGAACCGCCGGTCCTCTGCGTTGGTCCTTCAACGTGGCGGACGTCCATTTCGTCGGTCTCGACTTCAACACCTGGACCGGCAAGAACTGGGAATGGGGCGCCCCGCCCTCGGCGGTGGCCTGGCTGGCGAAGGACCTCGCACGGGCGCCGAAAGGATCGCGTGTCGGCCTGTTCGTCCACCATTACTCCAATTCGAAATCCCTCGAGGCCTTCCTGAAGGAGCACCCGGTGGACTGGATCTTCGTCGGGCACGGCCACAAAGTGCGTGAAGAAAGCTGGCTGGGGATCCCCGTGTTCGAGAGCGGGTCGATTACAAGGCAGGGCAAAGCGAAGACTCCTCCGCCCGGCTACCGCGTCGTCGAAATTCGCGAGGACGGAATCCGCACCGAATACGTGGCGACTCGCACCGGCCCGCCCTCGTGAGGCGCGCAACCAAAAGGCGTCAGGAAGGCCGCCTCCCGGCAAGCGGGTTCCAGATTCTCCGACAACCGAATCCGCGAAAGTGTTTGTCGTTGGTGCGGCGAGGAATGGAACGACTTCCTCGACATCGATCTCAAACAGATCGACCCCGAACTATGGAAATGACCCTGGTGCTCGACACCCATGCCTTCAGCGACCGGCGGCGGCGCGGGCGTTGGAAACACCTGCCGCAGGTCCAACCGGCTCGGGAGATCGGCTAGCGAGGCAAGCCTCGGACCATGATGCAGGGAACACCCGGCGGGGTGCAGTCGCTCTGCACCATGAATCTTGCATCCCGCATCATAAGGGCTTCCGGAAAACCTGACTCGTTTGTGACGAGTTCTGAATTTCAAGAACTCTGGCCTTGCTCCCGGCCGGGGAGAAATTCTGGAAACCGGCCTCGCGGGGTCCGGTTGGCAAGGGAGAGCGCAACCTGGCCCCCTGCGGGTCCGGAGCGCCGTCAAGCCAAACAAGGAAACTCCAACGATCAATAAAACAATGAAATACTCCACCTCCATCCTGTCCACCCTTCGCCGTGCTTCCCATGGAGCCGTCTTTGCTGCTCTTGCCATGAACGGCGCCGTGCATGCGCAGGGATTCCTCACCCCGCCGCCGAACGGCTCCCTGCCATTGGTTGACCAGGCGCTCGACGGCAGCGGTGCTCCCGAGTCGAACATGAAGTCGCTGACCCAGATTCAGCCGGGTCAGGTGATCCCAAGCAAGGATCCCAACCTCCCCGCCCTGAACGGCAGCCTCGCGTCCTACACCATTTCCGCGCCGGGCAACTACTACCTCACCGAGAACCTTGTCGGCGGAAAGCCCATCATCATCACCTCGGATGACGTGACGCTCGATCTGAGCGGATTTGAAATGCGCTTCCCCGGCGGTGCGCCCGCCACCGCCATCTCGGTGGCGCCCGGCCCGGGCGGGGCGCCCGAGCGCGTCCACGTCCGCAATGGATTCATCGTCGGCGGCTGGGATGCCGGAGCGGTCCTTCCCGATTACTCCTCGGTGCGTGACCTGAACGTGAGCGGAGTGAACACCTTCTGCATCTCGGTCGGGGCGCAGTCGACCGTGCACAACTGCATCGTGCACGGCCAGCCGCTCGAGGGAGCGGAGGGCCCCCTGCCCCACGCCGGAATCTTCGGCGGGGTGGGCGCGGTCATCAGCCACAGCACGGCCCGCGAGATCCACGGCGTCGGTATCGAGGTCGACCGCACCGGGCGCGTCGTCGACTGCACCTCGAACTGCAATCTCGGCCGCGGCATCGTGGGCGCGGACGGCGCCAGTCTGGAAGGCTGCACCAGCTTCATGAACAACGAGGCGGGAATCGCCGTGGGCGCCGGATCCTCCGTGGTGAACACCACCTCCCACGAGAATCTCGCCGAGGGCTTCTACCTTCTGCCCGGCACGGTGGTTGCGCACTGCGCCAGCCGCCTCAACGAGGGCCAGGGCTACCTCGCCGAGGGGGAAGTCCCGGGCGAACCGCGCGGGGAGGAGGCCATCGGGTTCCCGTTCTCGGCCAATGGCTCCAGCTTCCAGCACTGCTCGGCGACGCGCAACCAGTTGAGCGGCTTCCAGACGACCATCAACTCGACCTTCGTCCACTGCACCGCCGGCCACAATGGAACTGCCGACGGGAGCGCCGGCAGCGGGTTCGACGTCATCGACAGCTGCCGCATCGTGAACTGCATGGCCTCGAACAACCTCCGGCACGGCATCGAAGGGCTCGAGGACAACTACATCGAGCAGAACACCTGCCACACCAATGCCATGGATGGAATCAACCTCTTCTCGACCGCCAACATCGTCATCAAGAACTACCTCAAGTTCAATGGAGGCGCCCCGACCACGCCCGCCCCCGGGGCCGGTGGCATCGCCCCCATCGTGCTTCCCTCCGCCGCAGCGCCGAATCCCTTCGGCAACTTCGTCTTCTAAGCCGCGGCCCGAGACCTGAACGAAACGCTAACCGAGCAAAATCATGAATGCTTCCCGATTCCTTGCAGCCCTGCTGGGCGGCGCCCTCGGACTGCACGCGGCCTCCGCGGGTTCCACCATCACCACGGGCGCCCAACACGGCTACGGCGCCAACATCGGTTGGACCGACTGGAAATGGGACCCCGCCACGCCCGATGGAGTGACGGTCGGAACCTACGTCGTCGAGGGAAAGGTCTACGCGGCCAACGTCGGCTGGATCGACCTCGGCGACGGCGCCCCGGACGACGGAATCCACTACTCGCTCACCAGCGGTGACTGGGGAGTGAACCACGACGGCGCCGGCGGCCTCGCCGGCTACGCCTACGGCGCCAACATCGGCTGGATCACCTTCGCCCAGACATGGGTCGATCCCCCGCGGGTCGACCTCGCGACGGGCGCCATGAGCGGGTACGCCTACGGCGCCAACGTCGGCTGGATCAGCCTCGACGGATTGGAAACGACCATCGAGTGCGGTCCCGACAGCGACGGGGACGGCATCGACGACGCCTGGGAGTACGAGCAGCTTGCCGCGGCCGGCAAGGCCGCCGACCTGAACCTTCTCGGCCTCGGGGATGCCGACCAGGACGGTTCCAGTGACGTGGACGAGTTCCTTGCCGACACCGATCCGTTTGACGGCTCCAAGCGCTTCAATCTCGAGGTCGTGAACGCGGACAAGGCGACCGGGGACGTCGAACTCGGCTGGAATGCGAGTGCGCGCCGGGTTTACGACTCCTACTCCCGGAGCGCACTCTCATCGGGATCATGGAACAGCCTCGATACCGATATCCTGGGCGGGTCGTACACCGACGCCACCGGGTCGCTCCCGCTCCGCACCTTCTACAAGGTTCGAGCCCGCATCCCCCTCAAACCGTAGGCACGGGATTGCGGCAACCGGAAGCGGGTTCCCGAAGCAATTCGGGACCCGCTTCTTCTGTTCCGTTTCATGCGCACAGGTCTTCTCGGCAACCCTCCCTGAGATCGATCAGGTTGATCGGTGCCGGAACATCCATCCGGCGATTGGGAGGGTGACGGCGGCGATGGCGGCCATCGGCCAGAGTTGGGGCCAGATATCGTGAAGACCGGCACCTTCGAGGAACACGTGGCGGAGCGCGATGACGACATAGCGCATCGGATTCACCAAGGTGGCGGTCTGCAGCCATGCCGGCATATTCTCGATCGGGGTAGTGAAACCGCCGAGGATGACAGCCGGCATGATGAAGAGAAACGCTCCAAGCAGGCCTTGTTGCATGGTGGTGGAAAGCGACGAGATGAACAGCCCGACGCCAACGATCGCTAGCATGAAGACGAACACCGCCGCAGCAAGGGCGGCCGCCTCTCCGCGGAACGGGACGCCGAACCAGTAGACGGCCCCGAGCGAGAGCAACATGGCGTCGGTGAACCCGAACACCAGCCCCGGGACGGCTTTGCCGACGAGGATTTCCGCTGGCCGGAAGGGCGCCACCAAGAGCTGGTCGAAGGTGCCGAACTCGCGTTCCCGGGCCACCGAGAGCGAGGCCAGCAGCATGACGACGACCATGCTGATGACGCCTCCAAGGGCCGAGATGATGTACCATCGGCTGAGGAGGTTCTCGTTGAACCAGGCGCGGTTGTCGACGGTCACCATCCCGCCCCGGGGATCGGGGGAGGGATCGCCGCCGAAATCCGCGTTGAATCGCGCGACGATCTCGCCGACGTACACAAGGGAGACCGCGGCGACGTTCGAGTGGCGGCCATCGACGATTGCCTGCAACGATGCGGTCCGGCCGGAGTGAAGGCGCTTCGCGAAGTCGGGCGGGACGTGCAGCACGAGGCGAGCTTCCTGCGGATCGATGACTTGGGCGATCTGTCGGTCTGATTCAAGGGTTCGCACCCGGGTGAAGGCCGGCGAACCCTCAAAGTGCGCGAGGAGGTCGCGCGACTCCGGAGTACGGGACTCGTCGAGGACGGCGTAGGGCACGTCGCGCACGTCGAAAGTGGCGGCGTACCCGAATACGAAGAACTGGATGATCGGCGGCCCGATCACCACGAAGCGGCTCTTGGGGTCGCGGAGAATGATCGCGAATTCCTTCACGACGAGACTCAGGATGCGTTGCAGGGCGCTCATGACCGGGGAAGGCGGGGGGAGAGTTTGAGCCGTGTGACGGTGAGCAGCAGGAGAGCCATGCCGGCCAGCACCGCGCCCGCCGGCAGCAGCACCGACGGAATGTCGCCCGCCATGAAAAGCGTCTGGCTGATCGTCACGAAGTAGCGCGCCGGCACCACGTGGCTGATCACCCGGATCGCGTGCGGCGCAGCCCCAAGGTCAAACAGCAAACCCGAAAGAAAAAAGGCGGGCAGGAATCCCGCGATGATCGATATCTGCGCCGCCACAAATTGGTCCCGCACCGTCGCCGAGATCGCCAGCCCGAGACCCAGCGAGGCAAGCATGAACAATCCGCCCAGCGCCCCGAGCAGCAGCAAAGAGCCCCGCAGCGGCACGCCGAACAACAGCACCCCGAGGACGACCGAGAGGGACATTCCTCCCATGCCCAGCACGAAATACGGCAACATCTTGCCAAGCAGGATCTCGCCGCTGCGCAGGGGGGTGGCAAGAAGGGCCTCCATGGTCCCGCGTTCCCACTCGCGGGCGATCACGAGGGCCGTCAGCAGCGTGCCGATCAGCGTCATGATGAGGGTGAGCAACCCCGGAACAAGGAAGTTGGTGCTCTCGGCGGATTCATTGAACCAAGTCCGCGACCCCAGTTCAACCGGTGGGGGTGTTGCCGGTTCGCCGCGCGCCTGCATGACGTCCGGGAAATTGCCCACCGCGCCGGCGACGTAGCCCTGGATAAGCCTGGCCCGATTGGCGTCGACACCGTTGACGATGAGTTGCACGGGGGCCGCCTCGTCGCGGTGGAGATGTTCGGAGAACCCCTCCCGGATTCGCACCATACCGTCCGCTTCGCCTGCCTCGACCATCCGTTCGGCATCCGCCATGCCGGCCACGCGGATCACGTCGAAATATCGCGACAATTCGAGGCGTGCCAGGACGTCCTCTGCTTCCGGGCTGCCGTCGTTCATCACCACTGCGATCGGCACATCGCGGGGATCGAGCGACACCCCGTATCCGAAGATGACGAGAAGGACGACCGGCATGATGATGGCCAGCGCGACGCTGCTCGGGTCGCGCCGAATCTGGAGGGTCTCCTTCTTCAGGAATCCACGCAGGCGCATCAAGGACGATCCATGCTCAGCCACCCTGGTTTTCCTTTCCGGGTTGCACCCGACCCTCGGCCAGCGCGATGAAGGCGTCCTCGATAGTCGGGTCGGGGTTGTCATTGGTGCGCGCCATGGCGCGGATTTCGTGCGGGGTTCCCAGCGCCAGCGGACGCCCTTGCGACATGATCAGCATGCGATCGCAATACTCGGCCTCCGCCATGAAGTGGGTTGTCACGATGACGGTCACGCCCGATTGGGCGAAGCCGTTGATACGCAGCCAGAACTCGCGGCGCGCCAGCGGGTCGGCGCCCGAGGTGGGTTCGTCGAGAAAGAGGATGTCCGGTTCGTGCAGGGTGGCCGCCGCCATCGCCAGCCGCTGGCGACACCCGCCCGGCAGACTTCCGGCCGGCTGGTCCTTGCGGTCTTCCAACCCGAACTCGCGCAGGGCCCAATCGAGCCGCTTCCGGAGGCGGCTTCCTTTCAGTCCATAAGCGCGTCCGTAGAAGCGCAGGTTGTGTTGCACCGGAAGATGCTCGTAGAGCGAGAACCGCTGTGCCATGTATCCCAGGCGCTCCCTCGCGACTGCTCCCGACGTGCGGAGGTCGCGACCAGCGACGCGGAGGCGTCCGCCGCTCGCCGGAAGCAACCCGCAGAGCATCCGGAAGGTCGTGCTCTTGCCCGCCCCGTTCGGGCCCAGCAAGCCGAAGACCTCTCCCTTGCGCACCTCGAAGCCGATCCCCCGCACCGCTTCGAAATCACCAAACCGCTTCGAGAGATCCCGGACGCTCACCACGGCCTCGGTTCCGTTTCCATGGTCGACCCCGTTTTCCACCGCGACGCGGTTGGGGCCTTTCGCCACCCGGGGGCTCAGCATCTCGACGAAAGCGTCTTCGAAAACCGGCTCCGCCGGCGTCGCCTCCGCACACAACCCGGCCGGCAACCCGTCCGCCTCCGGCACGCGGCCCTCCGCAAACACCACCCGCACCCGGCCCGATCGGATCGTCGCGTCGATCACCCGGGGTTGCCGCGCCATGACCGACTGGACGTGTCGTGGACTGACTCCGGCGGCGGGCGTGACCAACCGGACGCGCCCCCGCATGCCCTCGCGGAACTGCCGCGGGGGCCCTTCGCTCAGTTTGCGGCCGTCATGGAGGATCACCACATGATGACACCGCTCGGCCTCGTCGAGGTAGGAGGTCGACAAGACCACCCCGATCCCTTCCCGCTCGATCAGATGATAAACGATCTCCCAGAGGTCGCGGCGGGAAACCGGATCGACACCCACCGTCGGTTCATCGAGCAGGAGGAGGCCGGGCGACTTCACAAGGCAGCACGCGAGGCCGAGCTTCTGTTTCATCCCGCCGGACAACCGCCCAACCAGCCGGCCGGTGAACGGCCCGAGTCCCGTCATCTCGAGCAGCCGGCCAAACCGCTCCGGCCGTCGCGCCATAGGCACTCCCTGCAGGTCGGCATGGAAATCAAGGTTCTCCCTGACCTTCAGGTCCTCGTAAAGCCCGAACTGCTGGGGCATATAGCCGACGCGGGTGCGGATGGCGTTGGCGTCGCGCACCGGATCGAGGCCGAGCACGCGGAGACGTCCCTCGTCGGCTGCGTGAAGACCGGCCGCCAGCCGGAGCAAGGTCGTCTTGCCCGCCCCGTCCGGACCGACGAGTCCGGTGACCCCACCCCTGCGGGCCACCACGGAAACCCCGTCCAAGGCGCGAACCCCGCCACGCTGGAATGCAAGGCACACGCCCTTGGCTTCCATGACGACGTCTCCGCCATCTCCAGTGCCGCGATCACTCATGGCGGATTTCCTTTCCCGGCCGGGGGCGATGGCGCCACCGCGCGATGGCGGTTCATGGCCTGCTCCGGGTGGAGTTCGACCGTCACCGGCATCCCGAGCCGCAGCCGGTTGTCCGGATCATTCACCCAGACCCGCACCTCGTACACCAACTGGGTGCGCAGTTCGGTCGTCTGGACGGTGCGGGGCGTGAACTCCGCAACGGGTGAGATGAAGCCCACCCAACCATCGAAGGGCTCATCGCCAAGGGAGTCGCCCGACACCTGCGCCGGCATACCCTCGACAACCAGCCCCAGTTCCGGCTCGGGAAGATATGCCCGCACCCACTTCGGATCGCTGAGCGCCAGCACGAACGCCGGACGGTCCGGCGACCCGATCTCGCCGGCCTCGATCACGCGGCTCCGGATCACTCCGTCCGCCGGGGCCTGCAACACGAGATCCTCGATGCGTTGGTTCAACAGCGACACCTGAGCCGTGGCCGCCTCGACCCGGGCCCTTGCCTCGGCGATCTCTTCCTTGCGAGACCCTTCGAGCGCAAGCCGCAGCGCCTGCCGGCGGACCTCAAGCTCGGCCGCGGCAACATCGAGCTTCGCCCGGGCGTCGTCGAGTTGCTGCTCGCTGCTGGCGCCCTGCCCGGCGGTCTTTTCGAGTCGCCTGACCGATTCGGCGGCGTTGCGCTGCCGCGCTTCGGCGGCCGCCATCTTTGCGCGCGCCTGCTCGATTTCCTGTGAGCGCGGGCCGGCCTCGAGTTTGCGCAGCACCTCCTGCCCGGCTTCCCGTTCGGCCTCGGCCTGCGCCAGTTGGCGGGCCAGCACATTGTCACGTTGCCGCGCAAGGACCTGACCCGCCTCCACCGTGTCCCCCTCTTCGACCAACACCTCGGCCACCCGCTCCTGCTCGGTGAACCCCAAACGGGCCTCGCGAATCTCGACGTTGCCATAGAGGGTGATGACCTCGCTTCCCGTCTCGTGGTCGCGCACCCACCACCACGCCACGACCCCCGCCACCAGCCCGGTGATGACCAGCAACCCGATGGTGATCCGTTTTCGCTTCGATTTCATTGCGGCCCGGCTTGCCTCTCAGTTCACACCATCGGGCCGAAGGATGCGAGCGTCCAGCCACGTCAGGATGGTCCTGCGCCTCAGCGACGAATTGCTCGACCTCGACCGCGACATCGAGGTCCGCTTCAACGGCCAGCGCGCCTTTCATGGCAGGGTCCGGCGCCACCTCGAGCCGATCGTGCGCTCGCTGCGCGAACGACTCGATCCGGAGAGCGTCGCCTCCGCCACGATCACGTTGCAGGCCCCCGAACCGGAGGGAGACCCGTGAAGATGTCGAGGATCTACTTCCCGGTCGTGAAAGGCGACGCCGGGAGGCCTTCCTTGTTGTAGAGGTTGATTCCCTCCGGGTTCGATTCGTATCCGAAGCGGACGTTCTGGGGGTCCTTCACGTCGTCGTGCCAGGCCACCACCGTGTCGCCGTCGATCTTCGCCTGCGCCCAGTGCCAGTTGCCGTCGGCGTCCTGGATCGCGAAGCGCTTCAGCTCCGCGCCTTTCGTTTCCTGCGTCGGTTCGAGCCCTTTCTTCTCGCCGGTCATGAGACCCTTGCCAACATGATCGAAGCTGATCCGGATCTTGTCGCCCTCCTTCTTCATGCCCTTGTAGAGCGGGCCGGAGGGGACGACGTCCCTGCCGTAGTCCATGGCCAGCGCCCAGCGCGCGAGGCGCTTCCCGACGTCCTGTTTGTTGCCGGGGTGGATGTCGTTGGCCTGGCCGATGTCGATGATGACCGCCATGCCGGTATGGGGCAGGCGCAGCGCCCGCCGCTGACCTTCACGGACCGGCCCCCATCCCCCGCCCGCCGGGTTGCCGGCCGGCTTCTGGAAATTCGCCAGTTGCACCCAGTAGAACGAAAGATCCTCGTTCTCGAAGACCGCCCGCCAGCCCTTCACGAGGGCTTCTTTCATGAATTCATACCGGAGTCCGTCTCCGTTGTTCGATTCGCCCTGGTACCAAATTGCTCCCCGCACGCTGAGGGGCGTCAACGCATGCACCATCCCGTTATAGATTTGCATCGCTTTGTGCTTGGGCGTCTCGAGGTAATCCTTCATTTCCGGCACCTGCTCGAAGCCCACGCGCGGCGTCCACGGCTCGATGCGGGTCCCTCCCCAGTTCGTCCCAATCAGTCCGATCGGAACATCCAGTTCCTTCTGCAGCTTGCGGCCGAAGTAGTACCCCACCGCCGAGAACCCCGGCACCGTCTTCGGCGAGCACACCTGCCATTCGCCCCGCGCCTCCTCCTGAGGCTCGGGCTTCGCGACGTGACCCGGCACGTTGAAAAGACGAATCTTCGGGTGATCCGCGGCGGCGATTTCCTCCTTCGCGTTCATGGAACGATTCACGCTCCATTCCATGTTCGACTGCCCGGAGCAGATCCAGACCTCGCCCAGCAGCACGTCCTTGAGGGTGATGGTGTTGCTCCCCTTCACGGTCATGGTGTGCTCCTTGCCATCGGCCTTGAGAGGCGGCAGATCGACCCGCCACTTCCCGTCGGCGCTGGCCGTCGCGGTGGCGCGCTGGCCGCCGAGTTCCACCGTCACCTTCTCCCCCTCGTCCGCCCAGCCCCAGACCCGGACCGGCGCCTCCTGCTGCACGACCATGTGGTCGCCGAAAACCTTCGAAAGCCGCACCTCGGCCCGCAGACCGGAAACGGCAAGAATCGATACAACCGCGGCACCAAGGCCGGCAGATATGTGATGCGTCTTCATGGCGTTGTTCGCTGAATCGTTATGGTGTTCGTTCAATGGTGCTCGGATCGCTCCTTCGTCATGGCGGTCCGAATCCCTCCCGGGAGACTTCCTGCTCAAACTGAATTCAATAACGAAAGATTCGTCTCCGCAGCTTCCCTCATAACGCCCATTCCACCGCCTTTGTATCAGCAAATCGTCCTTTACCCTCCCGTCGCATTCATTCGGGCGCATTGAAGGTCCGTCCGCCCTTCACCTGAAAGGCGTCCCGGTAGAGCCGGGTGAATTCCGTTTCGCTCACGGGCCGCGGGTTGAACCGGCCGGTCCACTGGCGGGCGGCGTCGGCCGCCAATTCCGGGATAAGTTCCGGCGGCACTCCGCATTTCGCCGGTTCGGGAAGACCGGCCAGTCCCAGCAGGCGGTCCACCCAGGCCTCCAGCGAGCCCTCGAAACGCCCCCCCCGGACCAGGAGGCCGCCATACCCGGCGTAGATCGCCCGCGCCGATTCGTCCTCCCGGTTGAAGCGCAGGACCGCCGGCAACATGAGCGCCACGGCATGGCCATGGGCCAGGCCGAGGCGGGACGTCAAGGGATTGGCGGCGGCATGGGCCGCGCCCAGCATGCTGTTCTCGATCGCGAGCCCGGAAAAGGCCGCCCCGAGCAGCATCTCGCTCCGCTCCGCGAGCCCGGCTTCATCCCGCAGCACGCACTCGATGGATGACGCGATGCGCTCGAATGCCTCCCGCGAAAACGCGCTCGAAAGCGGATTGCGCCGCGTGCAGACAGCCGTCTCGAGGGCATGCGCCAAGGCGTCGAGTGCCGTCAGGACCGCCACCCGGGAAGGCATCGAGACGGTCAATTCGGGGTCCAGGATGGCGACCTTTGCCAGCATTTTCGGGTCGCCACAGGCCATTTTCTCGTGCGAGTCGTCGCGGCTGATGACCGCGTAGGACTGGCACTCGCTCCCGGTTCCGGCGGTGGTGGGAACCGCCACGAAGGGAAGCATGGGCTGCATGGCGCGGCCGTACCCCCGGTAGTCGGACACAGCACCGTCATTGGTGAGGAGAAGATTGCAGCCCTTGGCAGTGTCGAGGCTGCTTCCCCCGCCCAGTCCCACCACGCAATCCACTCCCAGGCGCGCCGCGAAATCGCGACACGCCAGGACGTCGGATTCGACCGGGTTCTCGCGAGTCTCGTCGTAAATGACGACCTCGATGCCCGCCTGCCGCATGAGCGCCTCGGCCCGCGCGGCGTGACCCGCTGAGACAATCCCGGCGTCGGTCACGATCAAGGCACGACCGCCGCCGGCGTCCCGCACACATTCCGGGAGCCGCTCGAGAGCGCCCGGACCGGCGACCAGCCGCGGGCTGGCTCTGGTTTCAAAAGGCGTCATGTGGCCGCCTTCGCGAGGTTCCCCTGAATCGCGCGGCGGCGGAACAGAAACTCGAAGAGGTTTCCCTCGTGGGGCTGTTCCCACTGCACGCGGTTCGTCGGGAACGGCCCGATGTTGAGCCGTTCGATCATCGGGGACGCCATCAGCTCGCGCATCCAATCCGGATCGTCGGTGAATGCCGAGACCACAAGGGTTTCACCGATCTCACCGAGCATCCTGCCCCGCGGAATCTCCACCACGCTCGCAAAGGGAAACATGAACTCCGTATTCGCGAGGGGATGATCCTTGTCGGAGCAGGAAATCAGCGTCGGTCGCAGATAGGTCTGCCCATGGGCCTCGACCCGTCGCGGACCGTTCCGATGGCGAGCCGTGACGTCCTCCGCCCCTTCCACCTTCAGATGGGCGTCGATCAATTCGTCGATGGCCATGGCCCGCTCCACATTCGAAAACCCGCAGAGGAGAGCCTCCGGATGATCGCGAGGGAGGGGCTCGATCTTTGCCAGTTCCCGCGCCAAGGCGTCGGCGACCTCCTCGCGCCGCGCCGGCACGAGAATGGCGGATGCGTTGATGCAGCTCCGTCCGCCGTTGGCCGCAATCGACTCGACCAGCGTTGCGAGATGCTCACGCCACGTGCCGAGGAAGTCGTCTCCCACGAGCACCTTGCTGCGGCCGGTGCCATGGACCTCGATGGTGTCGCAGGCCGCATACTTCCGGACCGTCTGGTCGCTGCCGAATGCGATGCCGCGCCCGCAGCTCGTCAGCAGCGTGTCGCCGCCCTCGTGCGTGGTGGGATAATACCCGAA
>CAYPUM010000008.1:0-19872 GCA_964413545.1 uncultured Roseibacillus sp.
GCGGCAATTCCTGCTGTTTGCGACGTCATGTATGGGAGGGGTCTCCGGTGGCGCCAATATTGAGCGGGGGTGGATCGTTGTTGTCATACTGCTGTGGAACTTCCAACCGTTTCCGTGATGCTTCGGGTGATTGCCCTGCCGGTCCTCTTCGCGATGCGAGGATTCGCACAGGAGGAGGCGGCGGAAGCGGTTGACTATACGCGCGGGTTCGAGTTGCTGGCGGAGCTGGGGCTCCCGGGGGTGGCCGGGTCGGAATGGGGGAAGCTGGAACTCAATCAGCAGGGGTCGCTGGGAATGGCCTCGACGCGTTCGGCGCAGAGCGCCTTCAGCGCGTTCGAGACATCGCCGACGGGGAATGCCTGGAAGCTGGCGGCGGGCGAGGACTCGGACCGCACCCCGGTGGTGATGGCCGGGGGCACGGTTGCGATGGAGGTGAGCCTCGAGCGGAAGCAGGGATTCCTGAGCCGCTTGTTGCGGGGGCCGCAGCGGGAGCCGCCGGATGGTCCGGCGGGGGGGACGTGGAAAGAGTCCGGGCTGGCGTCGGATGTGGCGACGATCTGCAAGGCCCTCGAAGATTACCGGCCGGACCCGGACGAGGCGCACTATTCCTTCATGGGCCGCTACGGGGTGGAGAACGGGTGGGGTCATCTTCTTGTTTTCGCCTCGCAACTTCATGGGGCGGGGCACGCGGAGGAGGCCAACCGCCTGGCGGCTCTGGTCGTTGCGAAGGCGCCCACCCCGAAGATGGCGGTGGACCAGGCGGTCTCGGTGGTGGCGGAGGGGGAATTCGAGGAGGTGACGGACGACTTTTTCGAGAGCCGCGACTGGACGGCCTATCATGACGGGCTGGCAGGATTGGCGGAGAAGTATCCCCGCGGGTGGGACAAGGCCGGGGCGGTCCGTCTGCTCATCCCGAAGGTGAAGGCGCGCGCGGCGGAGGAACCGGCCCCGGACCCCTCGATCGAGGGCGAAACGCTGACGGCGGAGGCGCTCGCCGCGATCGGGACGATGGGCGAGGTCCCTGAAGCCGAGAGTCCCGGGAAGATGGCCGCCAGGATGGGGGTGGATCTCGCCGGCGTGCCGGCCGAGTTCCGGCATCAAGTCCTGCGCCAGATGATGGAGGGGGGGTACCGCGGTTACCAGTCCGGGGACAGGGGGCTGTGGCCGCTGAAGGGATTGCCGGCGGAAGAGGCGGGGCAGGGCGCGGTGACGGCGCTTTGCGGGATGAAGATGGACGGTGTCCTTGCGCTCGCGGCTCTCGCGACGGACGAGACGTTGCTGCCCCGCCCGGCGGGGAGCAGCCGGCACCGGAGCAGCTACTACTATGGATCTGGTGAGTCGCCGGTCGAGCAGGCGCGGCGGATCTACGGGCAGATGCGCCGGCCGGTCTCGCGGGGAGAGCTGGCGCAGGCGGCGTTGCGGCCGGCTCTCCCGGACGGGGCGGGGGATCTCGACGACATGCCGCCGGACGAACTGCAGGGGTATGTGGTGGAGTGGTGGCGGGAGCACCGGAACGAGGAGCCCCTTGATCTGGCGCGGCACTATTTCGAGGAGGGCAGCGAGATGCAGCGTCGGGAGGTGGCGGTGTGGCTGGCGGAGCGGGGGGACGACCGTTCGGCGGCCCTCTTCGAGACGGTGGTGTTCGAGGGGTATTCGGTGGCGGGACATCTTCCGGCGGTGGAAGCCTATCTGCGGATCCGGAAGGAGAAGGCGAAGGCGTTCTTCGACAAGTTTGCGGCGGCGATCCGCGCCGAGGCCGAGGCGGCGGGGGGGACGGGCGGTTCGTCCGATCCCTATCGTCGCAGGTTCGAATACGCCATGTCGGAGGAGGGGGGAGTGGAAGGATTGCTGAAGAAGCTCGAGATCCATGTGGCGGCCATCGAGCCGGAGGAAATCATCGCGGACGTCCTGGCAGAGGAGATCGAGGCCGGGCAGGGTCTCGAAATCCTCGATGAGATGATGAGCGGGAAGGCCGAGGAGCACGCCATTCTCCTTGTCGGAGGCGCCCGCCGGGCGGAGGAGACCGCGATGCGCGGCGCGTTGCTTGGCGCCGTGATGCGCATCGAGCAGCAGGCGGCCGCGGGGGAGCCGGGGGCAGAGTCCGCTGCGGCGAACGACTGGGAGGAGTTCTTCGAGAGGACGCGGGAGGATCTTGGGGTTCTGCTCGCGGACGAGCGGGAACTGGAGGGTGGCTCCTACGGGGTGAAGCACGTCAACGAACTGGCGGCGCTGGTTTGCGAGGGCGGATGCGGGGCGGACCTGACGGCGATGTGGGAGATCTGGCGAAAGATGGAGGACGCCTTTCCGCCGGTGCTGCTGCGCCAGGCGCGGGCCCGGCTCGCGGGGGACGAGATTCCCCCGCTTCCCGACCCATCGAGGGTCGGGAGGGAGCGGCGCCGGGAACTGGCGGAGAAGGCCGCGGGGCTGGACCCGATGGAGATCCTCGCCATGCTGGAGGCGGCCTCGTGGGACGAGCGGTTGGCGTGGGTGGAGATGGTCGGCGACTGGGAGGGCGAGATGCCGGAGAGCGTTTCGCGGCTTACGAGGATGGTGACCCGCGTCAAGGACGACCTGCCGGCCGGATTTGCGGAGTGGAAGACCGGTCAGGAAGTGAGCGCGGAGAGGATCGAGAAGACCGTGAAGCGTATCGAGGGGGACATCGACGCCAACGCCGGGGCGGTGGTGGTGCTGAAGCCACGGCCCGGAGGGTTGGGATTCGAGCTGACGGAAACCGCGCCGTGGCGGGACTACTTCTCGTCGCAATCGCTGGCGAGGATGCAGGAAAGGGGCCTCGACAAGGTCGTGGGGATCTTCTGGACTTCGGTCGAGGGACGCTGGCAGTCGGGATACCGGCCGAAGGAGGAGACCGGCGACGCTCCGGAGGAGGAGGGAGACAAGGACATCACCGAGAGCATCGCAAAGCGCATCGAGGACGGGGGCTGGTCCAAATTCGTGGCGGTCTTCGTGGTCCACAACAAGGACACGGCAGAGAAGAGCCTCACAGAAGGAATGCCCTGAGGAAAGGGCCGCCGGCCCGTCGGAGAATCAATCAACGCCCACGCATCATGAGCACCACCGCACCCGCCGCGCAATGGAAGGACATGCAGGAAACCGTCGCCCGGATCCGGGAGGAGACGGCTCGCGTCATCGTCGGGCAGGATCAGATCGTCGAGCAAATGCTGGTATCGCTGCTCTGCAAGGGGCACTGCCTTGTGGTCGGCGTTCCGGGTCTCGCCAAGACGCTTCTGGTCTCGACCCTCGGGAAGATCCTGGGGCTGAAGTTTCAGCGTATTCAATTCACGCCGGATTTGATGCCGGCCGACATCGTGGGCTCGGAGATTCTGCAGACCGGGGAGGGAGGCTCGCGGACGTTCGAATACACCGAGGGTCCGATTTTCGCGAACCTGATCCTTGCGGATGAGATCAATCGCACCCCGCCGAAGACGCAGGCCGCGATGCTGGAGGCGATGCAGGAGAAGCAGGTCACGGTGGCGGGCCGCTCGCGGCGGCTCGAGGAGCCCTTCATCGTGTTCGCGACGCAGAATCCGATCGAGCACGAGGGGACCTATCCGTTGCCGGAGGCCCAGTTGGACCGCTTTTTCTTCGACTTGCGGATCGGGTACCCGTCGATGGAGGAGGAGGAGGAGATCGTGAACCGGACTACGGGACGCGACGTAGCGGAGGCAAGGACCATTCTGGACGCGAAGGGGGTGGTTGCGCTGCAGGACGCGGCGGTGGACGTCCCCCTGCCGCGGACGGTGGTGCGGACGATCCTTGAGCTGGTGGCCCGGACGCGGCCGGAGTCGGAGCTGGCGGACGAATACGTGAAGAACTACGTGGCGTTCGGGGCGGGGCCGCGGGCCTCGCAGTGTTTTTCGCGGGCGGCGCGGGCGCTGGCGCTGTTGCGGGGCGAGCCGATGGCCTCGGTGCAGGAGGTGCGCGACCTTGCCCTGCCGATCCTGCGGCACCGGATCATTCCGAACTACAACGCCACCGGGGAAGGGGTGGGGGTCGAGGAGATCATTGCGAAGCTCACGGCGGACCTCGGAGGCTGAGGCCCGCCCCGCGCCTTCCCGGTGCTGCAACCGAACGCTTTCCGGACGATGGCCGCCACTCGCTACAGGTTTCTGAAGCCGGAGGACATCCGGCGGCTGAAGAACTACGAGTTCGGGGCGCGGGCGATGGTCGAGGGGTATCTTTCGGGGCGCCATCGTTCGAAGCAGCGCGGGGCGTCGATCGAGTTTCACGAATACCGGAGTTACTCGCCGGGGGACGATCCGGGTCTGGTGGACTGGCGGGTGTTTGCGCGGACCGACCGGCATTACCTGCGCACCTTCGAGCAGGAGACCAACATGGAATGCCACATCCTGCTGGACAGCTCGGCCTCGATGGCCTTTCCCGGGAACGCGAACGGCGGGCGGCTCAGCAAGCTCGAGTATGCCTCGTTCTTCGCGGCCTGTCTGGGGTGGCTCGTGATTCACAAGACGGACCGGGTGTCGCTGCAGGTATTCGACCGCGGGATCCGGAGCTTCCTGCCGCCCGCCTCGACCCGGCGCCACCTGCATGAATTCCTGACCACCCTCGAGAACAACCGGGCGGGCGGCGAGACGTCGCTGGCGGAGGTGTTGCAGCGGGCGCACCCGCTCATCAAGCGCAAGGGGACGCTGGTGATTCTCTCGGATTTCTTCGACGACCCGGCGCGCATTTTCCATGCCCTGAATCCATTTCTGCACCGCGGGTTCAGGGTGCATCTGTTCCATGTCCTCGACCCGTGGGAGCTGACGCTTCCGGACCGCGGGCTGGCGCGATTCATTGACATGGAGAACGACGAGCGGGTGGTGGTGCACACCGGCTCGGTGCGGGCGGCATGGAAGCGGGAGATGCGCGGGCACATGCGCTCGCTGCGGCGGCTGGCGGCGGCCCGGCGGGTTGACTACGCCATGGCGCGGACCGACCGCTCGTATTTTGAACTGTTTGACCGGCTGGCCTGATGTCCTTGTTTCTCGAGAACGGCGGATGGATGGGCCTGCTGGGGCTGGCCCTCGTTCCGCTCCTTGTGCATTTGCTGGCGCGGACGCGGCCGCCGCGGTTCGCGTTTTCCTCGGTCGAGTTTCTGAGGCGGGTCCTGCGGCGCAGCGCGCGGGTGCGCAAGCCGCAGGACATGCTGGCATGGCTGCTCCGCACGCTGGCGGTGCTGGGGGTGGCGGGGGCGGTGATCGGTCCGATCCTCGCGTCGCGGGACGCCGCCCTTCCGGGGATGGCGCGGAGCGTCGTGGTGGTGGCGGACCGGTCCGGCTCGATGGCTGCCCCGGACGGAGTCGGGACGCGTTTTTCGGCGGCGTGCGAGGCGGCGGCGTCCCACCTGAAGAAGGCGCGGCCCGAAGCGGCCAACGTGGTGTGGCTGGACAGCCGGCCCGAGGCGGTTTTCCCGAGGCCCGGTCCGAACGTTTCCTTCCTTGTGGAGTCAATCAACCGGGCCGAAGTGCGCCTCGAGGCCGGGGCGGTGGACACGGCGATGCGCATCGCGGGCGAGCAGCTCGCGGAAGCGCCGGGGCATCGCGAGCTGGTCCTGATTTCGGACTTTCAGGCGAGCGCATGGGAGGACGCGGCGCTTCCGGTCCCGGATGGGGTGAAGGTGATCAAGCGGCAGGTGGGGACCGAGACCGGCAACAGTTCGATCGAGGCCCTCTTCGTGACTCCGGCCGATCCGGTGGCCGGGCAGGAGGTGGGCGTGGTGGCGCGGGTGCGCAATCACGCGGGGACGCCGCGGCGGGCGACGCTGTATCTCGAAGCGGGCGGGGGGCGGCAATCGCGGGTGATCGAGCTTCCGGCCTGGGGGTCGACGGAAGCGGTTTTCGAGGCGCGTTTCGGGCGGGCGGAAGAGGTCCTGTTGTCGGCGGCGCTGGAGGCCGACGAGTTTCCCGCCGACGATCGGCGCCATGCCGTGGTGGAGGTGCGGGAGGCCCTCGATCTGGTGGTGATCGGAGAGGGAGGGGACGGCGAAGTCTGGAACGCGCTGGGGGACGCCCTGCCGTGGCTGCGGGTGCGGATCGAGGACGCGCCGCCGCGGCCGGGGACGGCGCAGTTTGCTTACGCCGCGGACTGGAACGGCGAGAACGTCGAGCGGTGGCGCGAACTCGCGGCATCCGGGGCCGCCGTCCTCATGCGCCCCGGCCCGCGGACGCCGCTGGCCGCGTTGTTGGATCTTGCGGGTGTCGAGAGCGAGGGAGGCGGTTCGTTCGCGGTCGAAGGCAGCGAGACCGGATGGGAGGCCGAAATCGGCGACGCGGATGCGAAGGTCTTCGCGCTCTTCAGGACGGGCGAGTTCGGCAACCCGCTGGGCGGGGTGTTCCGGTCGCGGTCGAAGCTGCCCGCCGGGGCGGTGGCCGGCGGCGGGCGCCTGCTGGCGCGCTACGCGGATGGTACGCCGGCCATGGTAGTTTGGGACCGCCCCCCGGCGAAGGTTGTCTACTGGGGGCTGGCGCTCGACCGGGAAGTGTCGACGTGGCCGGATCAATCGAGCTTCGTCCCGTTCATCGGCGAGTTCCTGCTGCACGAGCGGGCGGTCGTGCCGCCGGCGTCGACCGAGGTCCGGGCCGGGGGGGAATTGTTCTGGCAACCGGGAGAGGAGGCGGTTCGTTCGCAGGTGAGGCTGGTGACGAGCGGGGGCGAGGAATGCCCGGTGGACGCGGAGGCGGGCGAGGCCGGGACCCTGTTTCGGGGAAGGATGCGGGCTGCGCCCGGCGTCTACGAATGGAAGCTGGGCGGGCAACTGGCGACGAGGCGGGTGGTGAACTTCCCGGAGACGGAGTCCGACCTGCGGGTGATGGACCCCGGCCGGCTGGCGGGCGAGGAGGTGGAAGGAAGCGCATTGCTGCAGCGGGCGGCCCTCGGGCGGGGGGTGCCGCTCTGGCCGCTGCTTGCGGCGGCGGCCCTCGTGTTCCTGCTGGGCGAGGGGGTGGTGACGCTTTGGAAACCCCGGGCGATGGATGAATCGGCATGAAACCCGTCCTTCCACTCATGGCGTTGCTTCCGCTGCTTGTGCTCGCGGCGGGCGCGGCTGCCTTCATGGCGTGGCGCGGGACGGAGGGCAGCGCGCCGCGCATCCGGATCCGGGTCCTTGGCTTGCGGATGGCGGCGATAGCCATGCTGGCGGTGATGTTGCTGAACCCGGGACGGTGGGAATCGCTGCGCGACGTCGACGAGCGGGTGTGGGCGCTCCTCGTCGACCGGTCCGCCTCGATGGCGGTCGAGGAGGAGGAGGGGCGCCGGATCGAAGCCGCGGGAAGCCTGGCGGAAGCGGCGGAAAAGCTGGCGGCGGAGCGGGGAATCACGCTCGAGTCGTTCGGGTTCGACGAGCGGTTGCTGGACCGTGGGGAGGGCCCGTGGGAGGCTGCCGGGAAGGGCACCGGCCTTGTGGCCGCGAGCGAGGAGTTGTTGACGCGCTTTGCGGCCCGCGGCCGGAGACTGGCGGGAGTGGTGGTCGTCTCCGACGGCCGGCAGACGGCGCGGCATCCCGGGAACAATCTGGCGCTGCGGGCGCGGGCGGAAGGAACTACTATTCACGCCGTCGTGGTGGGCGGGGCGTACCGGGCGGCGGACATCGCGCTGCGGGCGGCGCGGCCCGCCATCACCGCCTTCGGGGGCCAGGACCTCAGCGTGGCGGCGGTCCTCGAGAGCGCCGGGATGGGGCCGGTGCGCGCGCCGGTGCGCCTGCTGGACGAGGCCGGGGAGGTGCTCGCCGAAGCGGTGGCGGAAACCGGCGAGGCGGGCCGGGCGGTCGTGGTGCTGGCCGCAAAGGCGCCGGAGGAGTCGGCCGCCTGGAAGCTCGCCACCGGCGTGCAGGACGGGGAATCCCGCTCGAACAACAACGAGGCGGCCGTGTACCTGCGGGTCATCAAGTCGAAGACGCGCGTCTTCATGGCGGAGGGCGCGCCATACTGGGACAGCAAGTTCCTTGCCCAGATGCTGCGCCAACAGGAACACATCGAGATGCACTCGGTGTACCAGTTGAGCCCGGAGCGGTTCTTCCGGATCGACACGGGGGTGGCGGAACCGGTGGAGGCCTCGAAGGCGGTGTTCCCCGACACGGTGGAGGAGCTCTCCACCTACGACCTCGTGGTGTTCGGGAAGAACGTGGACGCCTTTCTCACTCCGGAGCGGCAGGCGGCGCTGGTGGATTACGTCCGGGACGGCGGAGGGGCGGTGCTTTTTTCCCGGGGCCGGGCGTATACGGCGGCGGCGAACACGCTTGAAATCATCGAACCGGTGACCTGGGCGGCGGGGAACACTTCCGAATTCCGGCTCCTGCCGTCGGCGGACGGCGAAGCGGCGGGGTTGTTCGGCCAGGCGCTGCCCGGTCCCGAGGCCGGAGTGTGGCGGACGCTTCCGTTTCTCAAGGACGCGCGCCGGATTGACCGCGTGAAGCCGTTCACGCGGGTCCTGGCGGAGGGGCAGGTGGGTTCCGGTTCCCTGCAGGGCCGGTTTCCCCTGGTGCTGGTCCGGCGTTACGGGCAGGGGGTGAGCGGCTTGGTCAATGCGGACGGCATGTGGAAATGGGACTTCTATCCGGAGGCGAAGGAACTGGGGAACATGTATCTCGAGTTCTGGTCGCAATTGATCCAGTGGATGTCTTCGTATTCGGAGTTTCTGCCGGGGCAGGACTACTCGTTGAAGCTGTCGCGGGTGAAGATCAGGCCCGGGGAGGTGGTGGGAATGAATGTCTCGTATCGCGGCGAGCCCGGAGCGGCGGCCCCGCGGCTCGAGGTCGCTTCGGAGGCGTTGGGGGAGCCGATGGCGTTGGTGCCGGGAGGGCTGCCTCCCGAGAACGGCCGGCCGCGGTGGCGGGCGACGTTTCGGCCGGAGCGGCCGGGGGTCTATTCGGTGGCGCTGGTTGACGAACGTCCGGACGCCCCGCCTGTTCCGGAGGCGGTCCTGACCGTCGAGGCCCCGCCGGCCGAGCGGGACGAGTTGAGCGCCGATCCGGAGTTCCTCGGCGAGTTCGCGGCGCAGACCGGCGGGACGGCGGTGGCTTTGGGGGAGGGCCGGGATCTTCTGGAGGAAGTGCTGGTGGCCCGTCCGCCGGACAGCCGCGAGTCGGACGTCGAATGGCGCTCGTGGTGGAAGCGGCTCGAGTTTCCTTTTCTTCTGGCGGGTGTCCTGGGATTGGAATGGTGGCTGCGGCGGAGGAACGGGATGATCTAGTAGAAGACGGACATGAACAGCTTTCGACGTGAATTGAGAGCCTTCCACCGGGCGCGGTTGGCGGGCCGGGTGGTGGCGGCCGGCGTGGCGGCGCTGGTGGTGGCGGTGCTCGTGGCGCTGGCGGTGGGCGTGGCGGACGCCGCATACGCGTTTTCGGGAGGCGCCCGGGAAGGGTTGCGGGTGGTCCTCGTGGTGGCGGCGGCGGCGGCGGCGGTGGCGGCGGTGGTTTGGGGGTTGTGGCGCTCGATCGGGCAGTCGGCACGGGACGCTTCGCGGCTCCTCGGCGACCGGCGCGAACTGGTGGCGGGGGCGGAGGCGTTGCGCGAACCCGGCGACGGATCGCCGCTGACCGCATACCTGGCGGAGCGCGCGCGGAAGGAAGCCTCCGAATCGTTGCGGCGGATCCCGGCCCGCAAACGGCTGCCCTGGAAAATGATCGGCGGAGGGCTGGCGGTCTTGCTCGCAGGCGCCGCCGCGGGCGGGGGACTGTGGATCTGGAACAAGGAGGCGGTGCGGGTCGTCGGGCAACGCATCTTCTGGCCGGAGCGTGACGTGCCTCCCTATTCGTTATTCCGGTTTGACTTGTCCCCGGACGCGCCGGCGGTGGTTTACGGCGGCGAGGTTCTGCTGACGGCCGAGATCACGGGGGACGAAGTCGACGAGGATGTGATGTGCCTGATCCGGGAGCCCGCGAGCGGCGAGGTGCGAAGCTTGCGGGCCTTCCGGGAATCCCGGACCCGCTATGCCAGGCGCATCGAGAACGTGGTGGCCCCGATCGAGGTGGCTTTCGGGGTCGGCAAGGCTCGGTCGGGATGGCTGCCGGTCGAGGTGCTCTACCAGCCGCGGGTGACGGCAGCCGAGTTGCGCATCGAGCCCCCGGCCCACACCGGCCTCGCGGCGGAGCGCTACCCGGTTGAAGGAAACGAGATCCATGCCATCGAAGGCTCCGAGGTGGAGCTGACCGTCACGAGCAATCGTCCGCTGTCGGGAGGAGTCCTGAAGCTCGTGCCGGGCGACCGCCGCTCGGACTCGGCGCCGCTGGAGGTGCGGGGCGAATCGGGCGGACCGAACGCGGTGCGCTTCCGATGGAGGAGCCGGCAGTCCGGGGAGTTGTCGGTCATGATCCGGGACGTCCGGGGCACCGAGGCCGAAGCCCCTCTCGAACTGGGTTTCCGGGTTGACCCCGATGAAGCGCCGCTGGTGGACCTGGCCTCGCCGGACCGGCTCGCATTCGCGACGCCCACCGCGCGGCTGGACCTGACCGGGTCGGCGGAGGATGATTTCGGATTGGCGAGGGTGCAACTGGTCCGCACGCTGGTCGGCTATCGCGACCGCGCCAAGACGCTGGCGGACGGCTTGACCACGAAGGATTACGATTTCGACGAACCGCTCGATCTCGGCGCGCTCGGGGTGGACCCCGGGCAGACGCTGGAATTCTATCTCGAGGCCGCGGACCGCAATCCGACCTTGCTTGGCGTGGGCTCCTCGCCCGTAACGCGCGTGATGGTGATCTCGGAAGAAGACTACGCGGCACGCATTCGGGCCCGCACCACCCTCAAGGAGTTTTCCGCTCGCTACACGGCGGCGGCAAGGGTCCTCGACGAAGCCGCCCGGGCCCTCGAGGGACTTGCGGAGGCCGCCCGCGAGGGCGACGCGGAAGCCGCCGGCGAGGCGCGCCGCGAGGCCCTCGCGCGGCACGAGGAAGCGGCCCGCCTGTTGGAGGATCTCGCCGAGGATTTTCCCGCGTTCGCGCTCGAAGAACGCCTCGCGCAAGCCGCGAAGAAAGCCGCCCAGGCGTTGGAAAAGAACATCGAGGTTCTCGGGGAACTGAACCCGGAACAGGTGGCCGCCGCCATGGAGGCCGTCCGGCGCATGCAGGAACGAATCGGAAGGGAACGCGACGCGGTGCGGGAGGTGCAGGCCTCCGCCGAACAGGTCGCCCAGGTCGGGCGCGTGATGGAAATGGCCGCCGGGTTCCAGCGCCTCTACAAGACCCAGAGTTCGATCGCAACACGCTTCGGCGTGATCTCGGAGGAAATCATGAAGGGCGTCACCCGCAATCGCGTCCAGCTCGAATCGCTCGCCACCGTGCAGGACCGGAACCGGGAGGGCCTGCGGGAGTTCGCCGAAGAACTCGCGAAGCGGGCCGAAGAACTGCCCGAGGAATTCGCCGAACTGCGCGGGTCGGCGGAGGTGTTTCTCGCCGCGATGAAGCACATCGACATCGAGAGCCCGATGGAAGCCGCGGCGAAGTGCGGCCGCGGGGGCCGGGCGGTGGACGCTTCGAGCAACGCCGAGCTGGCGAAGCTGCAGATGGAGCAGCTCATGAAGCGTTCCGGCGACTGTTTCGGGAAGATGTGCGGGGGATGCATGCCGGAGTTCCAGGTGCTGCTCGAGGTGAACCTGACCATGGCGCAGTTGATGGAGGCGCTCATGATGCAGCTTGGCGGGCAGGGGATCGACGCGATGGGAGGAACCGGGGCGGGATTCGGTGGAACCGGCCGGGAGGGGTTTCCGATGATCGGGCAATCGCTCGACATTCCGATCTACGGGCCGGACCGCCTGCGCTTCCGGTCGATGGCCATGGGCGGGAAAGGCGAAGGGTCTCCCGCCGCGGGCGGCGGGCCGCGGGACGCTTCGGAAACTACCTCGCTCGACGTGAATCCCGAACGCGAGTCCGCGGCCGCCGTGCTGCGCGCCGAGAAGATCCCGGAAGCCTATCGCGCCGCCGTGCAGCGGTATTTCGCCCCCGGCCGCGATGAAGAAGACGAAAACACGAACCACCCCAACCGGAAATGAAGATACCAGCGTTCATCACATGCCTGATGGTGTTGCCGGCGGCCGCCAAGGAGGGGGCCGTGGAGTGCGGCAACCTGATCTATGCCGGCACCAAGACCTCGGAGTGTTTCAGCGACGAGTTCCTGACGACCGTGCAGCAGAAGACATCCATCGCCACCGAGCGGCGCTTCAAGCCGGTGAAGCTGGCCTCCGACGAACTCTTCAGGTTCCCCTTCGTCATCATGACCGGGGAGGGGGAGTTCGTCCTGACCCGGAAGGAGCGCGAGAACCTGAAGAAGTACCTCGAGAACGGCGGCTTCCTCCTCGCCTCGGCCTCCTGTTCGAGCAAGGACTGGGGGAGGGCCTTCGAGCGGGAGATCAAGCGCCTCTTCGGCGCCGGCTGCCTCGAGAGCATATCCTTGGACCACGCCATGTTTCGTACTATCTTTCAAGTAAAGGAGCTGAAGCTGTCGAAATCGTCCGGGCGGTCGGAGATTCGCGGCGTCAGCCGCAACGGGAAGCTGGTGGTGGCGTATTCCCCCGACGGGTTGAACGACACCGCCCACACCGAGGGCTGTTGTTGCTGCGGGGGAAACGAGATCAGGAACTCCCTGCAGATCAACGCCAACATCCTGGCTTACGCCCTGCTGCATTGAGTCATTTGCCGGCGCCGCCATGAGTGATGTTGCTTTCCGGGCCGGGAGCCGCCTCGCGGTTGTTCTGCTGGTGTTCGTCGCGGGGATCGCGACGGGCGGCGGAGAGGAGAAGCTTTCGCCGGGGCAGCTGGTCAGGCATCTGAAGGCCTCCGCGCCTCCCGCCTCGGAGGTCTGGGTGCAGGCGGTGCAGGCGCTGGCCGATCCGGCGGCGAGGGACCGGGTGCGGGGCGCCCTGCTGGGCCGGGCGCCGTTTCCGCGGAAGGAACTCGTCGATTTGCTGGACGACCGGCGGTTGGCGGTCCGTTTGGGGGCCCTTGACATCCTCGAGGAAGTGGGCGGCGGCGTCATGGGGTTCAATCCGTGGGTCGAGCCGGGGACCGATCCGCGCAACGCCGGGGCCCTGCGCCGTTGGGAGGCCTGGGCCGCGGGCGACGAGGAACTCGAAAAGGACGTCGAGGTTCTCACCGGGGAGCAGATTCAATCCTACCTGCGGGACTTGCTGTCGGATGAGCGCGAGCGGGCCGGGAGGGCCCTGCGGATGCTCGAGCCGCGGGGGTTGGCCGGTGTCAAGGCCATCCAGGATTTCCTGCATGTGCATCCCGATCTGCCGGTCGGCGAGCGGGCCCGTCTCAAGGAGGCGCAGTACTACCTCGTCCTGGTGCGGGCGGTGCGGGACAGCGCCGCGGTGTGGTCGCGCGACCTGGTTCTCGGAAACCGGGACCAGCAGTTGGCGGCCCTTGCGGCGCTCAAGACGGCGGGCCTGAGCGCCATTCCGATCGTTCGTGATTATCTCGACTCGCCCGACCCGCTGGTTCGCGAGACCGCCATCGACAGCCTGCTGAGCCTCGGTGGAAAAGGCATCCTCGGGGTGGCCGAACCGATCCTTGCGCGCGAGAAGGACATCAACGTGATCCACAGCGCCATCCGGCGGCTGCGCGACATCAAGAGCCCGAAGTCGATCAGACTGATCGAACCGTTCCTTGATCACGAGGACGAGGATCTCGTGATATCCGCCATTCAAGCCTTGGGGTCGCTGGGGGGCTCGGATTCCAGCATGCGGCGGCGGCGTTCTTCTTCCGGGGAAGAGGCTGGCGTGCCGAGCGGGATCGACGCGAAGATCGCGGCCCTCCTCCGCGACGGGCGGTGGCGTATCAAGGCGGCGGCGCTGGAATATGTCGAGAGACGGCGGCCGGCCGCGGCGGCGGAGGCGGTGGTGGCGCTCCTCGAGGATCCGGACGAGTTCGTGCGGTATCGGGCGGTGAAGGCGGCGGTGGCCATGGGACGGCGCGACGCGATTCGCAAGATGAAGTCCATGTTTCTGGCGGACGACGCCATGATCGGGCCGGTGGCCAGCGCTTACTCGAGCCTTGGCCGAGGGTTTGACGACGAGATGCTGGCGCATCTGGCGGGGCGATCGCCGGACACGATCGTCACGGCGCTCCGGGTTCTCGAAAGCACGAAGCCGCCGGTGCTTCGGGTGTTGGCCTACTTCGCGGGGCACGACGACCTTGATGTGTCCTGTGCCGCGCTTCGGCAGCTTGCGGCGGACGATGACACCCTGGACCACGATGAATTCGCTTCGGTGGTCCTCGGGGGATTGCGGTCCGGCGTGCCCGAAAAGGTCGGTTCGATCCTCGAGTCGTTGCGGTTGCGGCTCAAACCGGGCCGCATCGACCCGGCGGTTTGGGCGCTGGTGACGGGCGGCGGTCAACCCGGCGAGCCGACCTCCCTGGATCCGCTTTACGACGCCTTTCTCATGGCAGGGGGCGGGAAGAAGCCCGCCTTGCCCCCGCCGGGGCGGGGTCGGGCGCCCGCCAGGACGGTTGCCGCGGCCAAGTTGGAGATCGTCGACGAACTCAGGAAGCTCCTCGAAGAAGGGGGCGAGCACAGCTATCGGGTCGCATACCACCTCGTGATGGCCGGAGACAGCGCGGGAGCGAAGTGGTTTCAGGGCCGCCTTCAGAACTTGTCCACCGCGCAACGGGCGGCCTTGGCAGAAGGCCTCTGGTCGCCGGCCAATGCAGACCTTGGTCCGGTCCTCCGGACGCTGATGCGTGATCCGGTCGAGGAGATCCGCCGCGGGGCCGCCAGCTCGGCATTTTACAGCCGCGGGAACCCGGTCCTCGTGAAGATCGGTTTGGAGGAGATTCTCGATCCCGCGCAACCGTTGGGGCCGCATGAAGCATACGGGTACCGGTTGGAGAATTGCGCCATGGAACGCCGGATGCGGGCCGTGATTTCCTCATGGGCCCGGGAAGTCCTCGCCGACGAGGATGCTCCGAACCCGGTGCAGGTTCTGGGCCTGATTCTGCTCCGCCACAACCTGCGTCTCCCCGACCAGGAGACCGTCGAGCGTTTCACGCAGTCTGCCGATCAATGGGAGCGGCGCGCGGCATGGTATGCCCTGGCCGCCGGCCGGCCGGTGAGTTTCCGGCGGAACCTCGACCAGCTCGTTGCAGACCCGTCTCCGATGGTTCGGGCCGTGCTGCCGGAGACCGTCAACCGGGCCCCCTCGGTCTGGAAGCACCAGTTCGACGACCTGCACTCGACCGATGAACACGGGTCGGACTACCGCCGGCGGGAACGCCGGTTGAACAGCGCCACGCGGGAGGCGCTCGAGAAGATGGCGGAGAGCGACTCGTCGGACCGGATCCGATTCGAGGCGCTCTTTGCCCTTCTGACGCACGGCCGCACCATCAATCTCGATCAATTGATGGCGCTGATTCCGGCGCAGCCCGAGGAGGCCCGGGTTCCCTACCGGCTCGCGGACTACCTCGAGAGCAACGCTTCGCGAGTGGGGCCGGGGTTGCGGCCGCTGCTGGCCCATGCGGACCTGAAGTCGATCGACGAGGATGATCTGCAGACCCTCCTCAGCCGTTTGGCGGGGCCGGCGGGCGAGTCCGGGTTTCATTCGTTCGAGGCCTTGGTGGAGACTTCCGCCACGGACGCCCCGCAACATGTCGGAGATCTCGGGGACGAGGTCGAAGCCGCGCCGCGGAACGCCCTCAACGTGGTGTTTTTCTTCACCCCGGGCTGCCAGGAGTGTGCCCGCGTGACGTCATGGCTGTCGGATCTGAAGATCGACTTTCCGCTCCTCACCGTCGTGCGCGAGAACATCACCGAGGCCGACTCGACCCTGTTGAACCAAGCCCTGTGCGAGCGGTTCGGCGCGCCTTCCGGCCGGGCCGGGGTGGTCCCCGCCGTTTTCGCGCAAGGCGGATTCCTCGTGCACCACGACGTCAATCCGAGGGAACTGGGCCGTCTCCTCGCCCGCACCATGGATCTTCCTCTCGACGAGGGCTGGTTCCGGATCGCGGAAGAGGAGCTTGTCTCGGCCCGCGCCGAGGTGGAACGACGCTTCGACGCCCTGACCCTCCCCCTGGTCCTTGGCGCGGGTCTGGTGGACGGCGTGAACCCCTGCGCCTTCGCCACCATCATTTTCTTTCTGTCCTACCTGCAAGTGGCGCGGCGCAGCCCGCGGGAAATCCTGATGGTGGGCGCAACCTTCATCCTTGCGGTTTTCCTGACCTACCTCGCGGCGGGTCTCGTGCTCAATCAGGTCATCGGCCAGGTGCTCGAGCGCACGTCCGAGCAGTATGCGTGGGTTCGCGCCGCTCTCACGTGGGCGTTTGCGGCCTTTGCCGGGGTGGTGGCGGTTCTCAGCTTCCGTGACGGTCTGCGGGCCCGTCGCGGCGACCTTGAAGGCATGACGCTGCAGCTTCCGGGATTCTTGAAGGGGCGCATCCGCACCGTCATTCGCAAGGGGGCCCGGGCCCGCAACTTCCTCTTCGCGGCCTTTGTGGCCGGCATCCTGATTTCCTTTCTCGAGCTGGCGTGCACCGGCCAGGTCTACGTCCCGATCATCTTCAAGGTCCAACAGGGGAACGCCGACGCGGTGGCGTTGCTGGTGCTCTACAACCTCGCCTTCGTGACCCCCCTGATCGTCGTCTTCGCGCTCGCATACGGCGGCATGACCAGCGACGCCCTCATCCGGTTCCAGAAGGAGCACACCGCCGCCGTCAAGTTCAGCCTCGCCGCCCTCTTCCTGCTGCTCTGCCTCCTCCTCCTCCTCGGGCATTACATCCCCACCCCGGAAGCGCCGGCCGCGATCAGGTGACCGTTCGGCTCATCAAATGAAGGTGACGAGCCGGAACGAGAAACACCTTTCGCAGGCGCCGGAAGGGTTCATGCGCATGGTCAACATTTTTGACGCACAGCCGCCGCCTGTCGATTCTCGGTGCGTGCAGGCGAACCCGGCAGAGCGCCGGCACTACTCCTCGACGATGACGGCGCGGGGGGGCGGATTGCCCGCCACGAAGCGGGTGGCCACTTCGGCGTTGTCGTCCGCGCCCGCCCCGGCGTGGGACAGGGATTCGGACGCCGGGCCTCCCACGCGAAGGGCGGAGGGTTCGACCTCGGCCGGAATGGCGCGGGCGGCGTTGGACACATTCGGGGGAGCGGGCCGGGAGTCGGGGATGCGGGGGATGGGCTGCAGGACCGGCTTCTTCCCCCGAGACTCCGGGGTCGCCTCGGCCGATTCCGTGGCAAGGCGCTCGCTGAGATGGAGGAATCCGGTGATCCCTCCCGTGATGAGGGCCGCGGTGATGGCGAAGACGACCAGAGGCTGAAGGGACGCATAGCTGGACGAAGCGGTGGTCTGGGCCGCTTTGGTGCGCCTCTCTTGTTTCTTCTCCGGCACTGGTTCGGGGCCAAGGAATTCTTCCGGTTCCTTCAGATACTCGTATCGGTCGAGGTGTGCCAGCGGATCGTCGGATTCGAAGGCGTCCAGCCAATCGAGAGCGTCGACCCCGAGGTGGTCGGCGTACTGCCCGAGAAAGCTCTTCGCGTAAGCGGCGCTCGGGAATCCCGAGTAGTCGTTTTCCTCGAGAGCGTGCAGGATCTCGATCTGGATCCTGGTTTGATGCGCCACGTCTTCAAGGGACCAGCCGTTAAGATTCCGGGCCTTGCGAAGAACGTCGCCGATGTCGGGACCATTATTCATCCGAATCCAACCTTAGATAGCTCTATACCCGACACTACGCAAGTCGGGAACCCAGCTTGCGGAAAATTGTGCCTGAGAATGATTATGGGAACAACTCAAGCCGGGCCGGCGAACCCCGGAAGGTTCGTTCCGGCCGCACCTTCCGCATTGCGTCAGGGATTGACGAATCGAGTTCGCGGATATGCCGGATATTTTCACGCCGAGCCGCCAACCGATGACGCGCAGCGCGTCGAAGGGCGGCACCAGCAATCCGAAGAAGGTGGCAGTTGGGGCGGTTGGCGATGGCAAAGGGACTAAGGGATAAAATATACACAAATCTTTAATATATGACCCGTGCCTTGGGCCGCCCCACGGGCAAGGCGCGGGAGAATTGCCGGTTTGACGGGAAGAAAGGATGCGTCATAGGGTCGAGGCATGTCAGCGGTGGAACTCCGGGTGTTGTTTGTATGCACGGGGAACACATGTCGGAGCCCGATGGCGGAGGGATTGTTCCGCAGCATGGCGGGGGAGGAGTTGAGCGGGAAGGTCGCGGTGGGATCGGCGGGAATCGCGGCGATGCCGGACGGCAAGCCGAGCCGTGAGACGCTCGAACTGCTGGCGGAACGGGGGGTGGCTCTGGACGGATTCCGGAGCCGGATGGTGGATGAGGAACTGCTCGGGGACGCAACGCATGTGTTCTGCATGTCGCGCGGACACCTCGAAACGCTCGAGACCCTGTATCCGGAATTCGAGGAGAAATACTACCTCGTGTGCGAATTTGCCGAGATCGAGGGGTCGGTGGGACGGGATGTTCCCGACCCGATCGGAGAGGGGAGCGCGGCATACCGGGAGGTGGCGGCTTGTCTCGAGGAGGCCCTCGAGGGGGTGGTGGGCTTCCTCAAGACGGAACTCGCAAAGCAGGAGGAATCGTAGCCCGGAACGATTTTCCCGGTTGCCAAGCGGGCCGCTGGAGGGCACGGAAAGGTCGCAACGATGGAAAAAGCAGATCGAAGCAAGCTGCGCATCGCGCTCGGTGCGGACCACGGCGGAGTGGACCAGAAGCAGGCCGTGCGGGAAGCCCTGAGCGAAATGGGGCACGAGGTGATGGACTTCGGCACCCACACCACGGAGTCGGTGGACTATCCGGATTACGCGGAGCGGGTGGCGCGGGGAGTGGCGGAGGGCCGGTTCGACTACGGCGTGCTGGTGTGCAAGACCGGCATCGGCATGAGCATTGCGGCGAACCGGGTGCGCGGGGTGTCGGGCGCCAAGGTGAACAGCCGGGCGGAAGCGGAGATCAGCCGCCATCACAACAACGCCAACATTCTCTGTCTGGGATCGGCGAGTTCCACGCCCGAGGAGGCGGTGCAACGGACCATGGCATTCCTTGGCGCGGAGTTCGACGGCGGCCGGCACGAGCGCAGGATCAGGAAGGCCTCCGGGAGCCGGCTGGCCCAAGGCGATCCGGAGGTCTTCGCCGCCATCTCGGCGGAGGAAAAACGCCAGCAACATCACATCGAACTCATCGCCTCGGAGAACTTCGCGAGCCGGGCGGTGATGGAAGCCCAGGGGTCGGTTCTCACCAACAAGTATGCCGAGGGGTATCCCGGCCGGCGCTGGTACGGAGGGTGCGAGAACGTGGACGTCGCGGAGCAGCTCGCCATCGACCGGGCGCGGGAGGTGTTCGGGGCGGAGCACGTCAACGTGCAGCCGCATTCCGGATCGCAGGCCAATGCCGCGGTCTACTTCGCGGTTCTGAACCCGGGGGATCGCATCCTCACCATGGACCTCGCCCACGGCGGTCACCTGACCCACGGCCACAAGGCGAATTTCTCGGGCAAGTTCTATGAAGTGACGCACTACGGGGTGAGCGAAGAGGACGAGCGCATCGACTACGATCAGCTCGCGGCCCTGGCGCGGAAGGTGCAGCCGAAGCTCATCACGTCCGGAGCGAGCGCCTACTCGCGGGTCATCGATTTCGAACGGATGGGGGCGATTGCGGAAGAGGCCGGGGCCTACCTGTTCGTGGACATGGCCCACATTGCGGGGTTGGTTGCGGCGGGGGTGCATCCCAGCCCGGTCCCGCACGCCGACTTCGTGACCTCGACGACCCACAAGTCATTGCGCGGCCCGCGGGGAGGGATCGTCCTGTGCCGGGAGGAGTTCGCGAAGAAGATCAACGCCATGGTCTTCCCCGGCGTGCAGGGGGGCCCGCTGATGCACGTGATCGCGGCCAAGGCGGTGTGCTTCGGG
>CAYPUM010000008.1:19882-21163 GCA_964413545.1 uncultured Roseibacillus sp.
GCCCTGCGCGACGATTTCAAGGGGTATCAGCAGCAGGTCGTCGCGAATGCCCGGGCCTTGGCGGAGCGGTTGACCGAACACGGCTACCGGATCGTCTCGGGCGGCACCGACAACCACGTCATGCTGGTGGACCTGCGCCCCGCGGGGCTCGGCGGAGTGGAGGCCGACGCCGCGTTGGGCGCCGCCGGCATCACGGTCAACAAGAACGCCATCCCGTTCGACACCGGAACCCCCATGAAACCGAGCGGAATCCGCCTCGGCACCCCGGCCGTGACGACCCGCGGGATGATCGAGAAGGATATCGTGCAAGTGGCGGATTTCATCCACGAAGCGATCCGGCACCGCGACGACCCCGGGAGGCTGACCGCGGTCCGCGAGCGGGTTTTCGCTTTCAACGAGCGGTTTCCGCTGCCCGAGTAGAGCCGCGCCGCGCCTTCAAAGGTAGTGGACCTCCTCCATGGCCATGGTGGCGCGCACGTCTCCCATGCAGGCGTTCTTGCCCACCGTGAGCTTCGCGGTCAGGCCGAAGTAGTCGAGGCAGGTGCCACAGAGCAGGATGAGGCTTCCGCGCTCCTCGAGCTGCCTGAGAAGACCGTTCACTTCCTCGTCGAGAAGGGCCGCCTTGACCCCCTCGTTGTAGAAGACGTAACGCTCGGCGGGCTCGCTCCGCTCGAGATCGCTCTTCAGATACCGGCGCAGCAACCGCAGGCCCAGAGCCCGGTCGCCGGCCCCCATTCCATACCGGGCCACGATGACAGCTTTCTTCATTGCGGAGCAGGAGCGGGGTCGGAGGGAGCTTGTTCCATTGTGTCCTTCGGGGCCGCGCCCACCCTAAGGGAAGCAGCCCCGGACAGGCCACAGAATTCTTCGGACGGGCTCTCATGGATAGCGGCCCGCCGGATTGATTCGCAGGGGTTGCTCTTCGTCCTGGGCGAGACTTTGGTCTGCCGGCGCGGCTTTCTCTTGAGCTGCCGCCCCCGGCCTGATAGCCGATCCGGTGAATCGAATAGGATGGTGGCCCCCGGCTCCATGCGCCCTGCTCACCGCACCTCGAAGGTCGGGTTTTCAGAACGGAGACCCATGACCAAGGGCGGCAGCTTGCGCGAGCGGCACGCCCTCTCGTCCTCTGACCCCTTCGTGTCTCTTCGTGTCATTTGTGGTGAGAACAAACCGGAATCCGAACAACGGCATGCAGGCGGACGCTCGCACCTCGCGCCGCTGATGCCGGGCGTTGGGAAGAATAATCGAAATCGAAATCGGGATCGCTATCGAAATCGAAGT
>CAYPUM010000009.1:0-20930 GCA_964413545.1 uncultured Roseibacillus sp.
CCTCATACTCGTCGACCCGCTGACTGAACACGATGTGAAAGTCGGTCGCAGGCAGTCTGCTGTTGAAGTCGCCGCCCATCTCGAATTCCCACTCGTCGTCGTCGATCGCGACACTGTAGGAATGCCCGAACGGATCCTCGCCGCCTCGCTTGTGGAGGTTGAAGGAAATCGGCAACGCAAACACCGAGGTTGAGAAGGCAAGGAAGCCAGCCAAGACCGTTGTGGTGGTCATTGTTTTCATGGCAATTGGTGATGTGGGACGACGATCATGGCAGGGTCAGGAAGATTCGTCTTCCCTTGCAACCCCGCCCTGAGGACCATGACACCAGCACGAGCCGTGCCATAGTTATTCACAATACCCGCAACTCTTTTACATTGAGCGCATTAAGAGTCATGGATCTGGTTTCCGGCCATCGCCACTGGGGCGGCGGCGTAAGTTTTTTCGACGTTCCGGGAGGCTTCCGGTGGCGCGAGACCATTGCAAACCACTGATAATCAATGGGATCAACCCGTAATCGAACCCGTTGCGAATGTATGGAACACCGACAGTTCACGCCCGTCGGTGTCCTTGCATCTCGAAGTTCATGCGCTCGTGGAGGATCCTCCCCACCTCGATTCCGTGCTCGCCCCGGCGGCAGACGATGTCGTGATGTTCGACCCGGCAGAAGCGGCAGCTGGGCAGGAAATCACCGCGAGCCTTGCTGCCCGGCAGCATCGGGTCGGTAGCCACGGCGTCCAGGGCCTTGGCGATCGCCCCATATCAGGACGGAAACCAGTTTCCTTTCAGTTCTCCTTCCAGCAAACTGACCACCCGCCATGTCCGTTGCCCGAGAGAAGATCGACCGCGTCACCAGGACGCTCAACCACGAGCAGCCCGACCGGGTGCCGGTCGGCGAGTTCTTCTGGACCAATTTCGTCCGCCGCTGCAAGCGCGAGCTGGACGTGGGCGACGACTTCGACCCCTACCGCCACTGGGACCTCGATATGGTCGTCCTGACCGCCAACATGGACCCGCACGTCACCGGCATCGAGGTGCTCGAGGACAACGACCGGCGCAAGCTGGTCAAGACCGGCTTTGGGGCCACCAACGAGCGGCTCAGGACCCTGCCGATGCCCCACTTCGCGCAGTTCGAACACGCGTCGTGGGAAGCGATCGAGGCGCTCGAGTTCGACGACCCCTACGATCCGCGGCGCTACTCCGAGCCGATCGACGACCTGATCGACGGCGGCATCGACGGCCTCAACCCGCTCGAGATGAAGGCCAACATGGACGTGCTCGAGTTCAAGCGCAGCCACGGCTCCCGGCTGGCTTTCAACGGGAACCTCGACGTCCAGGTGCTCGAGAAGAACGACCCCGGGCTGACCCGCGAGCTGGTCCTCACCCGCCTCAACGCCGGCAAGGGAGGGGGATACATCCTCCAGTCCGACCACTCCATGCCCGGCAACGTCGACCCCGCCACCTACGACCTCGTCATCCGGTTCGCCCGCGAGCACGGCGTCTATCCGCTCGATCTCGGCGAGTTCGCCCGCGAAGTTTCGCCCGGATCCGCCTGAACCCCAACCACAATGCCACGCCCCGCACCATGAAACGCTACGGATCGATCATCGAACTCCGCCCCGACAAAGTCGAAGAATACAAGGAACTCCACGCCGCCGTCTGGCCCGGCGTGGCGGACATGATCACGCAGTGCAACATCCGCAACTACTCGATCTACCTGCGAAAACTGCCGGATGGGAGGCACTACCTGTTCAGCTACTTCGAATATTTGGGCGAGGACTTCGCCGCCGACGCCGCGAAAATGGCGGCCGACCCCGAGACCCAGCGCTGGTGGGACGTCTGCAAGCCCTGCCAGGCGCCGTTGCCCGACCGCGCCGAGGGCGAATGGTGGGCGAAGATGGAGGAGGTCTTCCACCAGGATTGAATGGAGGCCGCCGCTTGGACGGCCATGCCGGCAATGTTCGAAAACCTTGACTGACCCCGTTTCCGTGGAATCCACCGTCTTCGCGGGCATCGCCCTCCACGCCGTCGGCGGCCTCTCGGCGGCCTGCTGCTACGTCTCGCAGAAGTGGGGACCCCGAAGTGGTCCTGGCAGAGCTACTGGATCACGGTCTGCGTGGTGGCGTGGTTCGTGATGCCGCTCGCGGTGGCCGCCATCACGACGCCGGACCTGCCGTCGGTGCTGCTCTCCTGCCCGGCCGGCGCCCTGCTCAAGATCACCCTGCTTGGCGCCGCCTACGGATTCGGGGGCATGGCCTTCGCGGTGGCCATCCGCTACATCGGCTTCTCGCTGACCTACGCCATCGCGATTGGCATCTCGGCGGTGGTCGGAACCGTCGTGCCGGCGATCCTGAACGGCACCCTGGTCAGCGACTTCCAGAAGCCCGGCGGCTCGCTGGTGCTCACCGGCTTCATCGTCTCGATCGTCGGCGTGGCGGTCTGCGGCCGGGCCGGGTTCATGAAGGAGGGCGAACTCGGGACGGCGACGGCCCGCACCACCGCCGGCCCGGCCTTCGACATGCGGAAGGGTCTGACACTCGTGATCCTCGCCGGAGTGCTCTGGTTCGGCCAGTTCGTCCTCTACGAACAGGGACACGCTCGCATGGGGAACTTCGGCTTCATCAGCTGGGGCATCCACATGGCGATGCTCATCTTCTTCAGTTTCGGGGTCGGGCTCGCGTTCAAGGAATGGAACGCCTGCCGCCGCCCGACCATCCTCACCCTGCTCGCCGGCCTCGCCACCCTGCTCGGAGCCTTCGCCCTGATCACCTGCGGCTCCCGGCTCGGTGAACAGGCCACCGGCGCCGAGGGGCAGGAAGCGCGGCCCCGAATCCGTATCGAAACCCGGGAACGAGCAGTTTCCGTCTGAAACAGAAGCGAAAACATGAAGACAACACTACCAACCATCACTGCAATCCTCGCCGTCGCGGCAAACGTGTCGCAGGCGGTGCAGCCGCCCCCGAATGCGCCAGCCGAAATGGCATGGGACGCCGGCAAGGGAAAGCTGGTCTTGCGCTATCACGGCAAGGTGATCCTTGACGCCACGTTTACGACCGTCATTGGGATTGGGTTCTCATCGGCCCGGGGGACGGCCGGACCCGCATCCAACCCGCACGGGTCGGCGCGCAAGAGATCCGTTTTGCGTGGGAGAGCCGTTCCACCCCGTCCTCCGCTGCAAGCATGCACTGGGAGACAGCAGGCCAAACGGGAAAGCAAACGCTTGAACTGACCTTTCGTCCCCGGTTCTACCAGAAACACAAGGGCCTGCAGTACTTCACGCCGTGGACCTGCAAGGTTTGGAAAGGAAGCGTCTCGGGGTACTGCACCTGGTGGGCCTACAAGGCAGGGCTGAACCAGGAAGCAATGGACTCGGTATTGGACGTCTTCAAGGAGAAGAACCTTCCCGACTACGGATATCGCTATTTTCAGTTCGACGACGCCTACCAGAGCGGAGGCGGCAGTCCGCAAGGATGGTTGAATTGGAACGAAAAGTTCCCGGGCGGCCCGCAGTACGCCGTCAAAAGGATCAAGGAAACCGGCATGGAGCCGGGAATCTGGGTCTTCTGCTTCTTCAAACGGGGCGATCCCGTGGTGCAGAAGGCGGCGAAGGAACATCCCGAATGGTTCATCCATGACGCGGACGGAAAGATGTTCACCAACCGCGGGTGGTATGCGCTGGATACGACCAACAAGGACGCCCTTGAACGGCTGGTGCGTCCCACCTACCGGGGGCTCAGGAAGCTGGGATTCACCTGCGTCAAGATCGACGGGGCGGGAGATCTGGTGGACTGGGGATACCGCAAGTGCCCGGCCTATCTCGAGAAGACCGGCTCGACCGAACAGGCGGCGCTGCGCAGGTTCTACGAAGCCGCTCGCGAGGAGTTGGGACGCGACATCTACGTCTTGACTTGCTGGGGCGTCCTGCCGGAACAGATTGGAGTGGCCGACGGCTGCCGGCTCTCGACGGACGGCTTTCGGGTGGCGTCGTTTCAGGGCTTCAATTCCTGGGAGGGCGTCGTATGGCGGAACGACCCCGATCACTGTGACGTCTTGCCGGTGGGGAGGAAGGAATACAGCGTCATGAAGACGTTCGCCGCGGATGCCGCGCCGCTGGACTCGATCCTCCGCCCAAGCCTTACCTCCATGGCCGGGGGGGTCCTCCTCCTTAGCGACAAGGCGGAGGTGTACAAGGACGACAACAACCTGGAAGGCGCCAGGCGCAGCTCTCCCGTCCTTTTCACGGTTCCCGGGCAATTGTACGACCATACGCCCAAGTATTCCGGTTGGCATTTCCGAAACCATGCCCGCTGGGGCGGCGGCGAAGCCCGCTGGTGGCTCATGGAAATCGACCGGCCTTTCGATCACTGGTCGGTCCTGGGAAGTTATAGCTGGAGGCGAAAGGACCTGAAATGGAAACGGGCCGCCATGCCGGAAGAGGAAGTCCGCTTCGCCGATCTGGGGCTCTACCCGGATCGGGAGTATCTTGTATTCGAATTCTGGGAACAGACCTTCACGGGCAGGTTCAAGGGAGCGTTCACCGTGCCCGCGCAGGATGCGGATCACGGCGTCCAGCTCTTCGTGATCCGCGAAGCACGCCCCCACCCATGGATACTTTCGACCACGCGGCACATCTCACAGGGCGGCGTGAGTCTGTCCGGCGTGAAGTGGGCCGGCGACAGCAAGACGCTCAGCGGGGCAAGCAAGGTCGTTGTCGAAGACCCCTACGTCCTGACCATCCATGTGCCGGACGGTTTCCGGCTCGCAACCGCCCGGGTGAACGGCCTGAATGCGGAGATGGAGAACCGGAAGAATATAGCCACGGTCCGCGTCGTTCCCAGGAAGACCGGCACAGTGAACTGGCGCCTGACGTTCGAGCAGCGGAAATCGAACCGTTGAAAGGGCGCTACGGGACAAATGATGAATCGAAAACACATCTCCGACATCCAGCTGCACCTCGATGAGAAGATCCACGGCGCGACCATGCACCGAAGAATAGGGTCAGCCAACGTTTTTCGCTTCCTGCCCGAGTTCCCCCAACAAGCGCTTCGCCCGTCTCCACTCCGGTCCCCACCGCGCATCCGGATCGTTCCGGATGAGCTTCCCCGCCCGCTTCGGATCGCCCATCTCAAGGATCGGCGCGATCCAGGTCACCGGCATCACCGTCCTGCGACGCGCGGCCCGGCCAATCGCACGCTGGCGCCAGTCTCCTTGCTCAATGCGAACCTGCCGGGGCATGGGAACAGGGAAAATTGCCCCCACCCATCAGAAAAGCGAAAAACGTTGACTGACCCCTGTCCTCTGATCCGTCCCGGATTGAGTCGCCGGGAGAATGCCGGTTTGCGGCGGCTGAGGCAGGAGTGGGCACGTTCAGACGAAATCTTGTCATGCATTGCGATGCGGATGGAGGGGGCGGATAGAGGGGTGCAGGCGACTTGAACGAGTGGTAGAGTTCGGCCGTGATCGAGGCGGAGACAGTTGCGGGGTCAGAGTGGGCCGAGTGGTATCGTCTGAGTCCCTCCGAGCGCTGGGCGGAGACTTGCCGTCTCTGGCAATGGTTCCTAGAGTCGGGTGGTTCCCTTGATCCCGATCCCGATACGCAAAGTCCTTTCTTCGATTCGCGAGAACGAGGTGCAGGCTCTCCTGATGGGGGGGCAGGCGTGCGTCTTGTACGGCGCAGCGGAGTTTAGCCGCGATGCGGATTATGCGGTATGGGTGGACCCGGAGAATCTCGATCGGTTGGACCGCGCCTTGGCAGAGCTGCAGGCCGAGTGCATCGCGGTGCCTCCGTACGAAGTGGACTACCTGAGCCGTGGCCATGCCATCCACTTTCGCTGCCAGCATCCCGAGGCCAAGGGGATGCGCATCGTTCTCATCGCCAAGATGCGCGGAGTGGAATCATTCGAGAAACTCTGGAAGCGCCGTTCGACCTTGGAACTGCCAGATGGCTTGGTGGTCGATGTGATGGCTTTGCCGGACCTCGTCTGTGCGAAAAAGACCCAGCGGGACAAGGACTGGCCGATGATCCGGAGACTCCTGGAGGCGCACTACTTCAGTGAGCGAGCAGATCCCTCGTCCGAGCAGATCGATTTCTGGCTGCATGAGCTCCGCAGTCCGGAACTGCTCAAGGAAGTCGCGGAGGGTTGCCCGGAGCGCGCGCAGCGGATGTCCGGGACACGTCCCGCCGTGGCGGCCGCGGTCAGGTCCGAAGACACCGAATCCATCGGTCGAACTCTCCGAGCGGAAGAGGATCAGGAGCGGGCCAAAGATCGGGAATACTGGATGCCGCTGCTTGAAGAGTTGTCCCAGTTGCGGCGGAAGGGTCGAAGCTGACTGTCCGGCGATTGCATGGTCAGCAACGTCGCTCCTCGCGGGAGGGGGGCGTCTGGCGTGAAAGGTGGTAGAGAGAGCGGTTGATTCGATTGAGAATCTCATCGAGGTGAAGGGCGATGTCCTGGGCCAGGAAGCGCAGGACGAAATATCCGTGCTCCTGAAGCAGGGCGTCCTTTCGACGATCGCGGCGATAGGCTTCGGGATCGGCGAGGTGTTGGGGGCCGTCGAGCTCGAGGACGAGGTTGAAATCTTTGTCGAGGAAATCGACCTCCATGCGACTGGAATCCCCGAACGGGATCGGAAGGCGGGCATTGAGTTCAAAACGGCCCTTTGTCTCCGGCAATCCCTCGAGCCTACGGAACAGAAAGGCCTCTGAGGCGCTGCGGGCCCGACCGACACCTTCTGCGTTCGGAGCAGGGCGTTCGGTCGCATGCAGGAAGAGTTGGGCCAACGGGATATCAACTCCGTCACGGAGGAGGCGTTGGACACTCGCAGTGTAATCTCGTTTCCACTCCGGATCGATGGGCAGTGGGACTTCGACAGGCCAGCCAGGGAGGGCGCTGGCGGGAAGCAAGATTGTGTATCCGACCGCTTCGTACCCCTGGCAGCGCCGGTCGAACATGCGCGAGAGCATTGGGACGTCGAGATCGGCGTAGTCGAAGACGCGGACCTCTTTCTTGTCGTGATGAAGGCGATGGAGACGCCCGACGTATTGGGCGATGGTGCCGCGCCATGAAACCGGGAGAGTGAGGAAGAGGGTGTCGAGGCGGGCATCGTCAAAGCCCTCGCCGACAAATCGGCCGGTGGCGATCACCACTCGTGATTCATCGCCGGGGGAGTCCTTGAGGTGGTCCAGGGCCGTGGCGAGTGCTTTTCGCCCCATCCCGCCCCGCAGGGTGACAAGGTGATCGACCTGAGGCCCGAGAAGATCGGCCAGCGTTTCCAAGTGCTGAGTGCGTTCCGTGAGAACGAGTGGGAATCGTCCGTCGGAGACAACCGAGAGGACGTCTGCACAGATGAGCTTGTTGCGCCTCTCGCTGGAGATGAGTTCGTCGCAGAGCCGCTGGAACTCGAGACGTTGATCTGGATCGGGTGAAGCGGCGGATCGAAACCCGGTTGGGCGCACCATAACCTGGTGGCTGAAGGGGCGCGTGGTCGCCTGCTCTTTCGCATCGACACGGTGTCGGACGGGCCCGCATTGCATGAAGATGATGGGGTGGTGGCCGTCTTTCCGGGTGACGGTGGCCGATAGTCCAAGCACGAACTTCGCCTTGGCCCGCCGGGCGGCCAGTTCGAAACTGTGTGCCGAAAGGTGGTGGCATTCGTCGACGATGAGATGACCGTAGTCCGCCATGCGGTCATCGACGGTCCCCTTCCGGACGAGGCTTTGAATGATGGCGACATCCAGGGAGCCTGTCAGCTTCTTGCGGCCACCTCCGAGTCGACCGATCTCCTTCGGGGCGATGCCGAGGAATTGAGAGAGACGCTCCACCCACTGCTCGAGGAGTTGCTGGCGGTGGACCAGCACGAGGGTGTTCACTCCGCGTTGCGCGATCATCCATGCTGCCAGGACGGTTTTTCCGAAGGCGGTGGTGGCGGCGAGCACGCCGATGTCGTGCTTCAACAAGGCCTCGGCGGCGGTTTGCTGGTCGGGTCGCAGGGAACCTTGAAACGTGATCTCGAAGGGTTGTCCTCCAAACCGTTCGTCCCGGATGCGGAGACGAATCTTGTGGTCCTTGCATAGCGCACGGAGATCCTCGAGGCACCCCCGCGGGAGCCCGATGTGATGAGAGTAATCTTCGGCGCAGGCGATGACTCGGGACTTGTCGTAGGTTGGGAGCCGCATGGCCTGGGCGCGGTAGAATTCCGGATTCTGAAAGGCGGCGAGGCGGATGATCCGGTTCCTCAGGGGAGCGGGGAGATCCGGCTTTGCGATGTAGATTTGATCCGCCAGAACGATGTCGAGTTGTTTGGGGAGGGGTTCATCGATCGGTGGATCGCGTCGCCGACGTGATGGTGGAGCCCTCCATGGCTGGGGATCGTCCTCATCCGCTGATACGAGGCGAACTCCGACGACCCGTCCTCGGCGGGTTGCTTCCACTGCACAGGCTGCCGCCCGGTGTGGAGAGATTCTCGCGACACGACTCAGGAAGGCCCATTGGTCGGGCCACGGCCTGAGTTCTTCATCAACGAAGACGCTGTTGCCGCGTTCCCTCGCCCGTCCCTGGAGAGGGAGCGCGATCAGATTGCCAAAGCCGCCCTTCGGGAGGGTGTCCTGATTGGGAAAGAGCCGATCGTAGGAGCGGAGCCCGAGGTCGGGATGCCGCTCCATCGTCTCGGTGAGCAGGAACGATCCCAACTGCCGCGCGATGACGGCCGGGACGGCCTCCCCGAAGAAGAACCAGACATGCGCCCCGTTTCCCGAGCGGGATCGTTCGAGGGTGAAGGGCAAATCGTGTTGCTGACAGGTCCCGGCAAAGGCAAGGGCATCGTCCTGCCAACTTTCCCGGTCGAAGTCCACCGCGAGAAGGTGGCAGGTCTCGTCCAACAGCATGGGGTAGACGCCCATGACGAAGTCGTGGCCGGAGCCGTTCTTCCCGGTCAGATGCCAGTGCACCGTGTCGTCGGTGACTGCCAGGAATCGGCGGCTGGGGCAATCGAAGCACTTGACCCGCGGCTTCTCGCAAACGCCTCGTACCCATTCGTTGGCACAGGAGGGTTGATAGCCGGAGCGTCCGGTGCGCCGGCTCTCGAATCGGAGGGGATAGACATCCGTGCGCCCGCGAAAGAGTGACCGGAAGAGGGCAATCTTGTCCTCCGGAGAGGAGCGCATGGTGATCCGGGGGATCCCGCCTGAATTGGATCCCTGTGGGCCTGGCCGGAACTGCTGTGGCTCACTCCCCGCCATCGGTCAGGAGTAAAGACGAGGGAGTGCCAGGCGTCCACCACAGGATCTGCCAATGGTCGGGCCGATGAGCGGGGAGAGGCTGGCGGGCGGCCGGCGCCAGTCTGAATACGGCCGTCCACGAAGAGCCCGAGGCGGAGCCCCGCTCACCCCGGCCTGCGGGCGGCGCCTTGACTAACGAGGAAGGCAATCTCCTCTCAGTCAATTCAGTTGCAGCCGCCTCATTCCGGCCAGCCCCGCCGAACCCATGAGGAGCAAGACGAGCGTGCTGCCACCGGACGGAACGGGTTTGCGGGGCTTCCGGTCATCGGTCCAAGTCGCGACGGCCCTGAAATTGGGGCCCACGTCCACCAACGGCGTGGTCCGCGCATATCCCCGGGCCGCCGAAGTGAACAGGCGCGCGTCCGGGATCGATTCGACATAACGCATCACCGCGCTGGTGTCGTATCGTTCCGCGCAGTAGTCGATCAGGCGGGAAAAGCTGACATCGAGCATGTTGCCAACCCGATCACATGATCGGTTCCTCGTTCTTGGCGAACGGTCCCAAGGCCCATTCGGAATTCGTGTTGGACAGCGACGCGGCAAGGACACTCGGCATGCAACCGCCGGTCCCGGCCGCAACGGAAGTTCACAAAAACGTGCGGCGAGTGAATTGATTTCTGCTCATGATCGCTTGTCTCCTCCTATCGGCCGCGCGACGGCGTAGTGGGTCTTGGCAGTCGCTCGGTCGTGAACGTCAGTGCAGGCAAACCGTCCTTGTTGAACAGGTTGGCATAGCTCGGTTCCGGCCAGTAGGCGTAGCGCACCTGCGTCGGGGACGGAATGTCCGCGTGGTGCACGACGACGGTGGCGCCATCGATCGTCGCCTCCGCCCAGCGCCACGCGCCGTCGGAGCCGGCGATCTCGAATCCTTGCAGTTTTTCACTGTGCCGGAACGCCAGCCCCTTGCCCACGTGATCGAATGTGACGCGGATCCGGCCGCCCTCGACGGTGTGCGACCGGTACACCGGACCGCAGGTTTCCACGTCGCGGCCGTACACCGTGCCGAGCGCAACGCGGACGGCGCGTGCGCCGTATGCGGACTTTGTCGGGGGATGCACGCCCCTCGCGAGGTCGACCGTCGTGACCAGCGGTGCATTGGGGATGGTCCCCATTCGGATGTGGTTGAGTCTATAGAACATTCTATCGGGCTTCATCCGCGACGGTCCGGTCGGTTGCGGGGTAAGCTCGCGCGCCCCGCGGTTCACCGGGTTGGCCGGGTCCCATGCGCACCCTCCGCCACTGGGTTTCTGCATGTGCAGAAACGGCAAATCGTCATTGCCCCAATCCTTGCGCCAGCCGGCGATCAGCGCCGACATCGCGGTGAACTGATCCACTCCCTCGAGGTTCGTGCCGCCTTCGCCCTGGTCCCACAGCACGCCCCGAATGGCGTAGGGCCGGAACTTGCTGATTCCGTTTCGGTAGTGCACGCCCATGGTTTCACGGGTCAGGAACTTGCGCTTGCCGGCTTGACCGCCACCCGGCGGCGGCGCCTCCGCTCCGGGCTCGACCAGTTTCCGCAGCACCGGATCCGCGCTGGCGGCGGCCATTCCGGGCGTGATCCATTCCCCCGACGGCCGCCCCCCATAGGCAAACACCATCATCCCGACGGGGACACCGAGTTCCTTCGACAGGGAGTAGATAAACGCGAAGCCCAGTGCGGAAGACCGTCCGAACTGCGGCTCGGAAGGCCTCCGCCAGACGCCATTGTGCCTGTCATAGAAGCGCAAGGGCATATGGGTCGCATCGTTCGCCCACGCGTCCAGGGCCTCGTCCTGCCGGCGATATCCGGAGGTGTTGCCCGCCATGTTCGACTGTCCGCTACCGATCCAGACTTCACCCACCAGGACGTTGGTAAACGTGATCGCCCCATCTCCGACGCCGCTGATCTTCAGCGCGGCGGGGGCTCCCGTCTTGAGCGGATCCAGTTTGACCATCCATTTCCCGTCGGTTCCGGCCTTTGCCTGCTTGCGCTGATTGCGGATGGAAACCACAACCGTCTCGCCCGGCGCGGCCGTGCCCCATACGGGCGCCGGCATGCCGCGCTGCAGGATCATGTGATCGCTGAACATACGATCCGCCGCCAACGGTGGCGTGGCGGCACGGTCCCCGGCAGCGGTTTCACCTGCGACCGGGAATAGAAAGGCGGTCAGCAAACACGCCGGGAGACACCATAATTTCAACACCATGCTTTGTGGACTACGCTTCATCTCGGTCGTTCGGCTGCGGATTGCGCCTGAAAATACCGGGAAAACCGGCATCTTCTATCATCTCTGGGCATCTGATCTTCGCACCGGAAAACTGGTTCCAGAAGAGTCGGTCCCGGGGGATGTCCCCCGGGGCCGGACGGGCATGATAATGAGTTCCTCACGGGGCGTGGAGTTATGAGCGTTGAGGAGATCAGCGGGCGGGAGGGGTTCGGTGGCGGGCGCCCACCCCGCGCCCACGCCGTCCCCCGCCCGCGACTCGCCCTCAACCGGAACTCTCACGAGGTCCGCAGCATCCCCCTGCTTCCCCGTCTGTTCCGCGTTGCGTCTTCCCCCGCCACCCCGCCGCGCCCTTCGGGGCGCTGCCCGAGAAGGGCCCCGTCACCAGCTGTCAAACCACCCAGAAAAGGCAATTCCCTTGCAGCATCTTTGAAATGCCATGAGACGACGAAAGTCCGGGTCGCCGGGTGGCGGACTCACAGCGGCACGGCCAATCCCTCGGCCAAGGCCAGTTCTTTCTGGTTGCCGTCGAAGGTAAGGAACCGGGCGGCGCCATGCTCGTGAGCGGCGGCCACATGCAGGATATCGAACCCGCGGTGCCCTCCCGACAGCGTGTGGGTGGCGGAGAGTCGCTTCGCCTCATCGACCACCTCCCGCAGGTTGCACACCGGCCTCACAAGCCTGCCCGCGGCTCGGTCGGCTTCAAACTGGGCCCAGAACAGGGCCGCTTCCCCGCGGGCGATCACGGCACGGCACTCCGCGAACCGCAGCGCGTTGGCCAACTCGAACTCGTTCAGCACGGTGACGGTCACCGGGCTGCGCTGCGCCTTGGTCCACTTCACCGCTCGCGGCGTGTGGGCGTCGTTGCCGTAAAGCGCGAACAAAAAGCTCGTGTCGGCACAGGTCACCATCGGCCGCCGGCGTCATGGATGAGTTCCGCCGACTTCTCCGCCGTCAGGACGCGGGCGCCGGAGCGATCGCGTCTGACTGCCGGACTTGCCGGCCAGTCAACCCGCCGAGCCGCCGCCGCCGGCTCCGGCACCAGCCGGGCGATCGCCTTGCCCCGGCGGGTGATGACCACCTCCTCGCCCGCGTTGATCCAGCCCAGCAGGCTGGTGTAGCGGTTGCGGAGATCGCGGACCGTGGCCGTCTTCATGTGCTACATGATTGGCGCACAACCGGCCCGTGTCAAGCCCGGATGGGCGGAAACTGGTGACCGCCATCCGCCCCCCAAGGCCCGGCCGCCAGGTGACAGCGCGGTGCGCTCCGCTCAATCGTTGACCGCTCTCGCCGCCCGCTCCCGTCAACCGGTCCGAGGCATCGCCTTGCTGGGAATGGTAAGCCGGGGTGAGTGGGGGGTCTGCTTCCGGAAGGCGGCAGCGGAGTCCCGGTCGAGGATTCTGGTCACTTCCGAGGCGCTGGTTTGCTTCGATCCGGCTCGCAGGTACGCGCGGGGAAAGTTTCTGTCGCCAGCGTGCCCATCCCCGCCTAAGGTTGCGTGTTGAAACGAATCCTGATGTTGTATCCGGAGGTCCCGGACACGTTCTGGAGCTTCAAGCACGTGTTGAAGTTTGTGCGCCGGCGGGCGGCCTTGCCGCCGCTCGGGTTGCTCACGGTGGCGGCGATGCTGCCTGCCGACTGGGAGAAGCGTCTTGTCGACCTGAATGTGGACCGGTTGAGCGACGCTGACCTTGATTGGGCCGATCTGGTGTTCATCGGCGGCATGATTGCCCAACGTGACTCCGCGAAGGCCCTGATCGACCGTTGCCGCGCGGTGGGCAAGACGGTGGTCGCGGGCGGTCCGCTGTTCACCAGCGAGCACGCCGACTTCCCCGGGGTCGACCACTTCGTCCTGCAGGAAGCCGAACTCAGCCTGCCTGAGTTCCTCGTCGACCTTGAGTCCGGCAGGGCGCGGCGGATCTACAGCACGACCGGTTTTCCGACGCTCGAAGATACGCCGGTGCCGCAGTGGGACTTGATCAATCTGCGGCGCTACGCCTCGATGAGCGTCCAGTATTCGCGCGGTTGTCCGTTCGACTGTGAGTTCTGCGACGTCACCGCGAAGTTCGGCCGTCGCAGCCGCACCAAGTCGGCGGGCCAGGTGATTGCCGAGCTTGACGCGCTGGCCGCCGCGGGATGGCGCGGGCCGGTGTTCTTCGTCGATGACAACTTCATCGGCAACAAGCGCACGCTGCGCGAGGAGCTGCTGCCCGCCCTGATCCGCTGGCAGGAAGCCCACCGTCACCGCTTCCAGTTCTACACGGAGGCGTCCATCAACCTGGCCGATGACGAGCCGTTGACCGAGACGATTGTCGCGGCCGGGTTCGACACCGTGTTCATCGGCATCGAGACCCCCGAGGAGGCCGGGTTGGCCGAGTGCAACAAGCGCCAGAACCGCGGTCGCGACCTGGTCGCCGACATCAAGCGCCTGCAGCGCGCCGGGCTGCAGGTCCAGGGAGGGTTCATCGTCGGCTTCGACTCGGACACGCTGTCGATCTTCCGGCGCCAGATCGAGTTCATCCAGAAAAGCGGGATCGCCATCGCGATGGTCGGCATGCTCACGGCGCTGCCCGGGACGAGGCTGCATGCGCGACTCGAGAGCGAGGGCCGCTTGCTGGGCTTATCGAGCGGCAACAACGTCGACGGCACCACCAACTTCCTGCCCAGCATGAGCCTGGAGTCGCTGCGTGACGGATACCGCAGCCTGATGAACACGATTTATTCACCGGGGCCGTATTATCGGCGCGTCCGCACCTTCCTGAGGGAGTTTCATCCGCCGAAAATCCCGCTACGCATCGACCCCCGCCAGTTGCTCGCCTTCCTCCGATCATCCTTCCGGCTCGGAGTGATCGAGCGCGAACGATTTCACTACTGGGGGCTGTTGGCATGGACGTTCTTCCGGCGCCCGATGATGATCCAGACCGCCGTGACCCTCGCGATTTACGGCCACCATTTCCGCCGCTGTGCCGACGCGCTCTCCGGCTGAATCCGGCCGAAGCCCCGGACATGCAGCCAGTATGAAGACCGGGACAGATTCCCGCCTGCGCGGCATCGGCATTGCGCCTGGTTACGCGGTGGGCTTTGCGTTGGTCTGTTCTCGACCTGGCGGACTTCGTGGCGATGGGCATCAACGACCTGCCCCGGGACATGCTCGCGTCCGACCGGGATTACTTGGATTCGGCGGAGGATTTCAGCGCCGCCCACCCCGCGGTGATCAAGGCGATCCGGCAGGTCGTGCAAGCCGCCGCGGCCGGCAACTGTCCTGTCTGCGTGTGCGGGGAGGACGCCGGCGGCCCGGGCTTCGTCCGCCTGCTGGTCGGGTTGGGCGTGCGCGAGTTGAGTGTCAGCCCGACACGCTCAGGCAGGGTGCGGCATGGGCTCCGGCAGACTGAGGCTCGTGAAGCAACGAGGCTCGCGGATGCGGCCCTGCAGTGCGATTCGCTGCGGGAGGTGAGCGAACTCCTTCAGCAGACGCGGCCCGCCGCAGCCCGCGCATGAAACCCGCCGGGCCGCCCGTTACCGCGCGCGGGACTTTCGGGTGCGAAACAGGCGGCAACCAGTGGCCTCCATCGGTCCGAACACGCGCTACTACCTCGACCGGTTCCTCCCGGTGCTCAAGACCGGCCGGGGAGGACTCGACTTCAACTGGGCGGCGTTCTTCCTGAACGGCCTGTGGCTCGGCTCCAGGAGGAGCTGCCGAATCCTCCTTCGCTTCGCGATGGACTCCCTCTCGCCGATCGTCACGTCCTTCGCCCGAGTCCGAGCCGGACCAACATTCAGCCGCCTCCTCGCATCCTTGCGATTCTAGCAATACCTGATATGACACATCGGCGGATGCCCAGGAAATCCCTCAGCAAAACCGCCAGACAGACGGTCCGAAAATCCGCCAAGAAGGCAGCGAAGAAAGCTCCCCTTCCAAATCCCTCGAGACCTGGATCTGGGACGCCGCCTGCTCCATCCGCGGGGCCAAGGACGCGCCGAAATACAAGGACTACATCCTCCCCCTCATCTTCACCAAGCGCCTCTCCCCCAGCCGCTACATCCACACCGGCGACGCCGAAACCTACCGGCCGCTTTCCGAGATCGTGGCCGAACTCGATGACATCGAGGCCGAGGCCAAGGAGACCGACAAGGCGCTCCGCGACATCCTCAAGATGATCGGAGCAGAGGGATGAAACAGCAGATCTTCATCAGCAGCGTCCAGAAGGAGCTCGCAGCAGAGCGGATGGCGATCCGTGACTACATTCGCGGCGACGCTTTGTTCAGCCAGTATTTCGACGTCTTCCTGTTTGAGGATCTCCCGGCTGCGGATCGCCGGGCGGACGAAACTTACCTCGACGAGGTCTCTGCTTCTGCCATCTACCTCGGACTCTTCGGCAACGATTACGGGTCGATTGACGAAAACGGCATTTCACCCACCGAGCACGAATTCGACCGCGCCACGGACGACTCCATCTACCGCCTCGCCTTCATCAAAGGCAGCGGCGACGACCGGCGCGACCCGGCAATGAAGAAGCTCGTCTCCAAGGTTTCCAGGCAACTGCGTCGCCGTCGTTTTGAAGCCACGGAGGAACTCCTGCACGAACGAATCTACCCCAGCCTCATCGAATTTCTCCGGTGGAAGGGTATCCTCCGAAACGTTGCCTTCGAGCGGGAACCCATTCCTGACCTCGACCACTCCGCCATCGACGAGAGAAAGATCCGCTGGTTCCTGAAACGTGCCCGCAAGGCTCGCGGTTACCCACTGGAAGAAGACACTCCGGTCGATGAAGCCCTCGCCCATCTCGACCTCCTCACGGACGGCCAACTCACCCAGTCCGCGATCCTCCTCTTCGGCAGGAAGCCCCAGAGCTGGCTCCCCGCTTCCGAGGTGAAATGCCTTCATTTCCACGGGACCGAACCAGTCAAGCCCATCCCGGATTACCAGGTCTTCAAAGGCAACCTCTTCGAGCTGATCGATCAGACCACCGATTACGTCATGGCCAAGCTCGCGCGTAAGGTCGGCGTGCGCGACTCCGGCCCGGCCAACGAAGTCGCCTACGAGATCCCCAAGGCCGCCGTCACCGAGATCATCATCAATGCCCTCGCGCACCGTGACTATCTGTCGGATGCCAGCGTGCAGGTCTACGTCTTCACCGACCGGGTCGCCGTTTGGAATCCCGGGGAGCTGCCGCCTACCCTCACCCCCGCCAAGCTCAAGCAGGCGCACAGCTCCGTGCCGCGCAACAAACGCCTCTGCGAAGCCCTCTTCCTGGCCGATTACATCGACAAGGCCGGCACCGGTGTGCTCGACGTCCTCGCCAAGTGCCGGGAGGCCGGGCTCCCCGAGCCCGATTTCGCCCAGGACGGCGACCAGTTCACCGTTACGCTCTGGCGGGACGCCCTCACCCCAGGACGCCTCGACCAGCTCGGCCTGAACGAGCGGCAGCGGAAAGGCGTGGAACTGGTTCGGAAGAAACGAAGCGTCACGAGCGCCGATCTGCAGAAATTGACTGAAGCCAGTCGACAGACTGTCGCCAGGGACTTGGATGACATGGTTGCGAAAGGTCTTCTCGTCCGCATTGGAAAAGGCCGTGGCACACGCTATGAGCTAGCCTCCGAATTGCCTCATAATTGACTCAAATGACCCATTTCGAATTGACCCAAGAATGACTCAATTGCCTCAGACAGCACACGCCCCCAGCAACGCACTGGAGAAATGGCCCGGAAATGGTCCAAATGGCCCAGCCCAAACCGAAGAAGGCGCCCAAGCGGGGCATGAAGCCAAGCGCAAAGCCCAGACGGAAGGGGAAGAAATGACCGCCATTCGAATCACGCCAGAAATGCGCCAAATGCGCCACACCCAATCAGCCGACAATCGACCGATTTTTCGGCGAGAATCGTCCGATCAGGCTCGGCCACAATCGTCAAGTTTGCGTCAAGTCCCGGGCCGCCAATCGTCAAGTCGTCCTCTTGCCTCCTCTCGCCATTTCTCTCGCCAAAATGGCGAGAGGGAGGCCCCAGAAAGACGCTTTTCGGGCGATCCCGCAGTTTATCCCGCAATTTTGCGGGATCCCCCGGCCTTCAGGTGCGGAAACGGGCAATCCTGCCATTTACCCTGCCAAAATGGCAGGAAACGAACCAAATCTGGGCACCGTTTCCGGGACCCAAAACGACAAGCCGACCCGTCCGCCGTAGTCCCGCAAGGCGGGACAAAGGCGGAAACCTACCGGCCCATCGGGGAAATCGCCGCCGAGCTCGATGCCATCGAGGCCGAGGCAAGGGAGACGGACAAAGCCCTCCGTGACATCCTCAAGAAGATTGGAGTGGCATCATGAGCGACGAGGCCAAAGGCAATCTGGTCATCTACCAGACCGAAGACGGCCGGGCTCGAATCCAGTGCCGTCTGGTCGATGAAACCATCTGGCTGTCCCAGGCGCTCATGGGCCAGCTGTTCGACCGCTCGAAAAAAACCGTCAGCGAGCACCTCCAGAACCTCTTCGATGAGGGCGAACTGGACCCGGATTCAGTTGTCCGGAATTTCCGGACAACTGCCGCCGACGGCAAATCCTACGACGTCGCCCACTACAATCTTGAGGCCACCCTCGCCGTGGGCTTCCGCGTCAAATCGCCCCGTGGCACCCAGTTCCGTCGCTGGGCCAATACCAGCCTTCGCGAACTCATCGTCAAGGGCTTCGTCATGGACGACGAACGCCTCAAGAATCCCGGCGGCTGGGACTATTTCGACGAACTCCTCGCGCGCATCCGCGAAAAACGCCGAAGGCTTGTAGGCGTTTTGGACGGAAGGAGCAGACCGACTGGAGCCCGGAGGGTGAGAAGCCGGGCGGCGGCTCCGAATCAACTCATCGTCGACCGCGCCAATCCCGACGCGCCCAACATGGCGCTCACCACCTTGGAGCGGCCCCCGCGTCCGCAAGCACGACGTCATCGTCGCCAAGAACTACCTCAGCGCCGACGAAGTCGACACCCTCAACCGCCTCGTCGTCATCTTCCTCGAACAGGCCGAGCTCCGCGCCAAGCAGAAGCAGGACCTCACCCTCGACTACTGGCGGGACAACGTCGACCGGATGCTCGAATTCAACGAGCAGGCCGTCCTCGACGGACCGGGTATCGTCAGCCACGAGCAGATGAAGGAGATCGCCGAAGGGCGCTATTCCGACTTCGATGCGAAACGGAAACAGGCGGAAGCGATCGAGGCGGATGCCGAGGATCTGAAGGCGATCGAGGAACTGGAGAAGGACTTGAAGCGGAAGGGAGGGGAGGAATGAAAACTGTTGGAATTCAACCGCAGATGTCGCAGATGAACGCAGATGTTCTTCTGAAATTCTTTATCTGCGCTAATCTGTGTAATCTGCGGTTAAACCATCCCGACAAGGCCTTGCGGGGGATTCTGGAGAAGATCGGGGAACCCCCGACATACACCGATGTCCCGTCATTCCATTCCCGACCCCTCCCCAATCCTCTCCGCCGTCGAACAGTGGCGTGACCGTTCCGGGCCGCCCGTTACCGCGCGCGGAACTTCCGGGTGCGACGGCCGGTGTTTTCCTTCGCGGTCGTTCGGCTGTGCGTCTTGTTGGGCGGCCGGGACGCCCGGGGCGGCTTCTTGAACGCGCTTTTCTTCTTCCCGGATCTCTTTCGCGACGTCGACTTGCCGCGGCCGCGCGTTCCCGGTGTCTCGGCGAGGCGGAAATCGACCCGGCGGGCCGGGGTGTCGACCTTGGCGACCTTGACCTCCACGCGGTCGCCGAGTCGGATCACGCGGCGGCTGCGGCGGCCGTTGATCCGGTTGCGGACCGGATCGAAGTCGTAGAAGTCGTCATCGAGGAGCGAGAGCGGAACCAGTCCGCTCATGCCGAGATCCGGGACATCGACGAAGAAGCCGAAGTTGCGCAGGTCGGTGACGAGGGCGGCATAGGGGCGGGGGGCCCCGGCGGCCAACTGCTCCTCGAGGTGGGCGGACAACTTGACCTGCTTGCTGTCGCGCTCCGCATCGGCGGAGTTCCGCTCAGTGGTCGAGACGTGGTCGGCGGTGAGACGGAGCGGTGTGGGACCGTCGCCGTTCCCCTCGAACAGGCTGCGATGCACGATGAGGTCCGCATAGCGGCGGATCGGGGAGGTGAAGTGGGCGTATTTCTCCTTGGCGAGCCCGTAGTGTCCGACCGGGGTGACGGCATAGCGGGCCCGCATGAGGGACTTGAGGAAACCGATCTTGAGCGGGGGGCCGATCGCAAGAGTGGAGAGTCGCCGGAGCAGCCTCCGCACCTCGTTGGGATTGGTCAGGTTGCCGCAGGGCACGTTGTGGCTGAGGACCTCCTCGCGGTAGTCCTTCAGGCGGAGCTCGTTCGGGGCTTCGTGGATGCGGTAGATCGTGGGGCGTTTGAGCGCCATCAGGCGCCCCGCCACCGCCTCGTTGGCGAGCAGCATCAGTTCCTCGATGAGCTGGTGTGACTCGTCGTAGTCCACCCGCTCGATCGCCTCGACCTTGCCTTGCCCGTCGAGGCGGATCCTGGTTTCGGGGAACTCGAGATCGAGCGATCCGTGGCGGAACCTGCGCTTCCTGAGTCGCTGGGCGAGGCGATTGGCCTGGTGGAGCATGCTCTCGATCCCGTCCTGCGCGGTTCCGCGGATCACCTTCAGCGCATCATGGTAGCTGAAGCGTCGTTTGGAGCGGATCACCGCCGGGTAGAACTTCGCGCTGACCACCTCGCCGGAGTTCTCGATCAGGAACTCGACGCATTTGGTCAGGCGGTCGACGCCGGGTTTCAGTGAGCAGAGTTCGTTGCTGAGCGCCTCGGGCAGCATCGGGATGACGCGGTCGACGAGGTAGGTCGAATTGCCCCGTTTCCTTGCCTCGAGGTCGAGCGCGGAGCCGGGCTTCACATAGTGGGAGACGTCCGCGATGTGGACCCAGAGGCGCCAGCGGTTTCCTTTCGCCCTCCTCAGGTGGAAGGCGTCGTCGAAGTCCATGGCGTCCACCGGGTCGATGGTGACGACATCGTGCTCCCGGCAATCGGTCCGCCCCGCCATGTCGCGCCCGGTGACCGTGGCGCCGATGCGCCGGACTTCCTGCAGCACCCGGCGCGGGAACTTGAGGGGCAGGTCATAGTTTCGCAGCACCGCGAGCATGTCGACGCCCTCCGCGGTGGGCGGCCCGAGGACCTCGGTCAGCTCGCCCTTGGGGAAGTGCTGCCGCGATTCCCACTCCAACAGCTCCACCACCACCTTGTCGCCGGCACGGGCCTTTCGCCCCAAGTCGCGCGGGGCGGGCACCGCGATGTCGTGCGGGAAGCGGGGATCGTCGGGAACCACGTAGAGGAGCCGGCCCTCCTTCCGGAGAGTGCCCACGAACCGCGTGCGACGGCGTTCGATGACCCGAATCACCGATCCGGTGGGTGGGGCGTCGTTCCTCTTCCGCGGTCCGACCGGGCGCACGTCGAGCCGGACGAGGACG
>CAYPUM010000010.1:0-20802 GCA_964413545.1 uncultured Roseibacillus sp.
TTCCGGAGTGGGTTCCGGTTCCGGGGCGGGTGGTGGCTTTGCGGAGGGTGCGGGTTCGGACTGCGGGGGTTCGGATTGCCACTCGGGGGTTTGGGGGCGGCGTTGCTCACAAGAGGAGGCGAGGAATGCGAGGAGGCACAACAAAAGCGCCCCGGGGTGGAGCGGGGCGCGCGGGGAGGCGGGGGGGGTGCTGGCGGGGGGTGTCTTCACGACACCTTCGAGTGTTCCTCCTTGCCTGTTGGTTCGGTGGTCCCGGTGGATTCGGTGGATTCGGTGGATTCGGCCACCTCCTTGTCATCGTCGAGGTCCTCTTCGGCGCGGCGGATCTCGTCTTCGAATTCGTCGCGGGCGCGCTTGAACTCGCCCATGCTTTTTCCGAGTCCGCGGGCCAGTTCCGGGATCTTCTTGGCGCCGAAGAGGAGGAGGACGAGCACAAAGATGATTGCGATCTCGGGGCCTCCGAGGGTCCATGCCAATGGAGTTGTCATGCAGGGAAGATAGTTTGGATTGGCTGGGTGTGCAAAGGAATTACGCCGGGAGCGGACCGGGGCTTTCAGGCGGGGCGGCAACGGCGAGGCGGTCCCGGGGCGAGGCGGTTTTGGGTTTATCGAGGCGGAGCGAAGATCGTATGAGCGGGCCGTGCGGTTGCCGGTGGAGGAAACTCGGGAGAACCTGACGGCCGCCCTGGCGGGACGGGCGCCGGGGCGGGTCTTGCTGCGGGCGCCCACCGGCTCCGGGAAATCGACCCGGGTGCCGGGGATGCTTGTGGAGTCGGGGGTGAGCGCGGGAAGGGTGCTGGTGGTGCAGCCGCGTCGGATTGCGGCGCGGATGCTGGCGGAGTTTGTGGCGCGGTCGGCGGGAACGAAGGTCGGTGCCAACGTCGGGTATGCGGTAAGGTTTGAGAGCCGGTATTCAGCTGCGACGCGCATCGTCTACGTGACGGATGGTGTTTTGCAGCGGTGGATGCGGGAGGACCCCGGACTGTCCGGGGTGGGGGCGGTCATATTCGACGAGTTTCACGAACGGCGGCTGGCGTCGGAGATCGCGCTGGCGCGCGTCATGGATCTGCAGGAGGCGACGCGCCCGGAGCTGAAGGTGGTGGTGATGTCGGCCACGCTCGAAGTGGCGGGGTTGGCGGACTACCTGGCGCCCTGCGAGGTGGTGGAAACGAGCGGACGCGAACACCCGGTCGGGATCGTGCACCGTCGCGATCCCCCGCCGAAGCGCGGCCGCAGCGGGCGGGTGGAACCTGCGCCCGTATGGGTGCGCGCGGTCGAGGCGTGCCGCGAGGAGGTGACAGCGATGGAGCGCGACGAGAAAGACGGTGGTGGGGGAACCGTGCCGCCCCGGATTCTCATCTTCATGCCGGGGGCCTTCGAGATCCGGAAGACGCAGGAATTGTTAGAGCGCGCCTCGTGGCGCCGGGGATGGGAGGTGAAGCCGTTGTACAGCGCGCTGGCCCCGCAACGCCAATGGGAGGCGGTGAGCGAGAGCGGGGGACCGCGCATCATCGTGTCGACCAACGTGGCGGAGACCTCGATCACGATCGACGGGGTGCGGAGGGTGATCGACTCGGGGCTGGCGCGCATCGCGTGCTACGATCCGCGGCGTGGGATCGACACGCTGACGATCGGGAAGATCTCGCGGGCGGCGGCCGAGCAGCGGGCCGGGCGGGCCGGGCGGACCGGACCGGGGAGGTGCGTGCGCTTGTGGAGCGAGGCCGATCATGTCCGGCGTGCGGCGTTCGAGACGCCCGAGGTGCGGCGGGTGGATCTGGCGGAGGCGGTTCTGTATCTGAAGGCGGCGGGGGTGGAGGACCCACGGTGGTTTCGCTGGCTGGACGCTCCGGACGAGCAATCCCTGGAACGGGCGGAGAAGCTCCTGGACTTCCTCGGTGCGACGGACCGGCAGGGCGCGCTGACAGACGTCGGGAGGAGGCTGGCGCGTTACCCGCTGCACCCGCGGGCGGCGCGATTGTTGGATGCGGCGCAGGCGGAGGGTTGCGCGGCGGAAGGGTGTTTTGTGGCGGCGGTCCTGCAAAGCGAGGGTGTCTTCGCGCGAGGCGCGACGCGGTCGCAGCGGGGGGAGTTTCAGCGCGACGGGGACCGTTCCGATTTCGAGGCGGACTGGCGGGCGTGCGAGGTGGCGGAGGGGATGCGATTCGACGCCGGGCGCTGTGGGGTGCTGGGAATTCAGGCCCGGCGCTGCCGGGAGACCCTGCAGGTGTGGCGGCAGCTTTGCGGGTTGGCGGGGCGGCCGGAGGCGCGGCCGGGGCATGTTGATTTCGAGGCGCACCGGGAGCGGCTGGCGCGGGCGATGCTGGCGGCGTTCGGGGATCACGTGGCGCAGCGGGTGAGCGAGGGCTCGCTGACGTGCCGGGTGGTGGGAGGGCGGCGGGGGAAGCTCGATGAAGCGAGTGTGGCGCGGGGAGGGCGTCTCTTCGCGGCGGCGGAGCTGACGGAGGTCGAAGGGCGGGAGTTGCAGGCGCACCTGAGCCATGGCGTGGTGGTCGAGGAGGAGTGGCTGCGGGAGCTGTTTCCGGAGGCCTGGAAGTCCGAAGCGGCGGTTGTCTTCGACGAGCAGGCCCGGCGGGTGACGGCGCGGCGGCGGGTCCTCTACCACGACCTGGTGCTGGAAGAAAAGGACGGGGGAGAGGTCCCGGAAGACACGGCAGCCGCCCTGCTGGCGGAACGGGTGCTGGACGGAACGCTGAAACTCAAGAAGTGGGACGGCCGCGTCGAGCGCTGGCTGGCGCGGGTCGCCTTCGTCGCGGAGACCACGCCGGAGCTGGGGCTCGATCCGATCGGCGAGGAGGGCAAACGCATCCTGTTGGAGAGAGTCTGCCGGGGGGCGAAATCCTATCGCGAGATCAAGGAGCGCGAGGTGTGGCCGGCCCTGCGGGAATGGCTCTCGGCCGCGCAGGCCGGAGCGCTCGAACACCATGCGCCGGAGAGGATCAGGCTGCCGAACGGCGTCGAGGCGAAAGTGCGGTACGAGGCGGGCGCTCCTCCGACCATCGCCTTGCGGGTGCAGCAACTCTACGGGGTGGAGGTGACGCCGCGGATCGCGGGGCGTCCGGTTCGGGTGCAGGTGCTGGCGCCGAACCAGCGCCCGTGGCAGGTCACCCAGGACCTCCCGAGCTTCTGGAAGAACGGATACCCGCAGATGAAGAAAGACCTCGCGGGGAGGTATCCCAAGCATGAGTGGAGATAGGACTCGTGCTTACCAGGTTGCCTGGACCATGCGGAGTTCGGGTTCCCCGGAGTCGAGGCGGCGGAGATGTTCGCTGATGGAGTCGCGATCGCCGGGGAGGACGAGGCGGGGCCGGATCTCGGCGAGGGGCTGGAGGACGAAGCGGCGGTGGGTCATCCTCGGGTGGGGGATGACGAGGAGGGGGTCGTCGATGACGAGCTGGTCGAAGTAGAGGATGTCGATGTCGATGACGCGGGGGGCGTTGCGCTCGCGGACGGTCTCGCGGCCGAGGTGGTATTCGATGCCCTGGGTGTCCTGGTGGAGGCGGTAGGGGTCGCCGACGTAGTCGAGTTCGATGACGGTGTTGTAGAAGTCGGGGGAGCCGGGAGGGCACTCGAACGGGTCGGACTGGTAGACGGGCGCCTGTTCGTAGTGCACCCCGACGGGGGTGAGGCGGCGGAGGAGCTTGCGGGCTTCCCGGAGGTTGGCGAGGCGATCGCCGAGATTGGAGCCGAGGGAGAGTCCGACGCGCGTCGCCATGGTTGCACTGGGGAAGCGTTCCGCGGACGGGGGCTTATCTGGGAAAGGGAAGCCGCCGGAGGCGCGGGAGTTATTTCAGGCCGAGGACGTCCTGCATGTCGTAGAGGCCGGGGGGTTGCTCGCTCAACCAGAGGGCGGCGCGGACCGCCCCGCCCGCGAAGTTGAGGCGGCTGGACGCCTTGTGGGTGAGTTCGAGGCGTTCGCCGTCGGCCGCGAAAAGGACGGTGTGCTCGCCGACGACGTCGCCGCCGCGCAGGGTGTGCATGCCGATCTGGCGCGGGGGGCGCTCGCCGATGAGACCGACGCGGCCATGCGCGACGTCCTCATCGAGGGAGGCGCCGGTTTCGCGGGCGAGGATTTCGAGGAGGCGGCGGGCGGTTCCGGACGGGGCGTCGATCTTGTGGCGGTGGTGCATCTCGACCACTTCGAGGTTGAAGCGCTCGTTGCCGAGGATGCGCGCGGCGTGGGCCGTGAGCCAGAACAAGGTGTTGACGCCCACCGAGTAATTCGGGGCGAAGACGATCGGGAGGGACTGTGCGGCTTGTCTGATGGCCTCGCGTTCCGCTTCGTCGTGGCCGGTGGTTCCGATCACCAAGCGGGTCGAGTGCGCCGCGGCGGCCGCGAGGAGTTCGGGCGTGAAGGAGTGGACGGTGAAGTCGATGACGCAGTCGACCGCGGCGATCGGTTCTTCCAGATCGAGGCCGGCGTCGTGGGTGGCCGCGACCTCGACCGCGGGTTCGGCGGCGGCGGCGTCCCGGACGGCCTGGCCCATCCGGCCGGATATTCCGGTGACGAGGAGTTTGAGCATGGGGGGCTGCTAGAGCAGATCGTATTGTTTCAGTGTCTCGCCGAGCCGGGCGCGCCGGGTGTCGTCGAGGGGAGCAAGGGGGAGCCGCAGTTCCTCCGGGCAGAGGCCGCAGAGAGCGAGGGCGGTCTTCACGGGGACGGGGTTGGTGTCCAGCGTCATGAGGAGGCGGATGAGCGGATAGTGGCGCCGCTGGATTTCGAGAGCCTCGTCGAAAGAGCCGTTGCGACAGGCCCGGACGAGGCGCGCCACGACGTCGGGAATGAGATTGGCGGCCACCGAGACCACGCCGACGGCGCCGCACGCCATGAACGGGAGGGTGAGGGGGTCGTCGCCGGAGAGGATCGTGAAGCCGCCGGGGACGGCTTGGAGGAGTTGGTTGACGCGGTCCGCCGAGCCACCGGCCTCCTTCACGCACACCACGTTGTCGCAGTCGGCGGCGAGGCGCGCGATGGTGTCGACCGCGATCTCGATGACGCTGCGCCCCGGAATCGAGTAAAGCATGATGGGCAGGGACGAGGCCTCCGCGACGGCCCGGAAGTGCCGGTAAAGGCCTTCCTGGGAGGGCTTGTTGTAGTAGGGGCAGACCTGGAGGGAGGCGTCGGCGCCGAGGCGTTCGGCCTCGGCGGTGAGGTGGACGGCCTCCGCGGTGGAGTTGGCGCCGGTTCCCGCGACGACCTTCAGGCGGCCGTCGGCGAATTCCACGCACCGGCGAATGATCTCAAGGTGCTCGTCGGGGTCGATGGTGGGGGACTCCCCGGTGGTGCCGACCGGAACAATCCCGTCGATCCCGGCCGCGACCTGCCGGTCGATCAGGGCGCGAAACGTGTCGAAGTCGACCCGCCCGTCGCGGAACGGCGTGACAATCGCGGTGTAGGTGCCCTCGAACATGAAGGCGGTGTAAGGGGGAGGGTCCCGGGTGTCGAGTGCCGAGTGTGTTCAGTGGTGCTCGAGGGGGGACTCGAACCCCCACAGGATTAACTCCCACTAGATCCTTAGTCTAGCGCGTCTACCAATTCCGCCACCCGAGCATGGGGGGTTGGTGGGAGGGGACGTTTACGTCGCGGGGGGAGAAAGATCAAGCGATTCTTTGGGGTGACTATGCGGGGACGGCGGAGGTGGCGGGGCTGCGGATGTGGGCGATGGCTTCGTTGACGAGGGTGTCGGTGACGTTTTCGGAGACGACGGCGTGGCCGGCGCGTTTGAGGAGGACGAAGCGTTTCCGGCCGGCGGCGAATTTCTTGTCGCGCCGCATGTGTTCGAGGATGAGGTGGTTGGGGATGTTCTCGGGGAGGACGAGGGGCAGGCGGAACTGCGCGAGGATGGCTTCGAGGCGGCGGGATTCGTCGGGGTTGAGGGCGGTGACCTTTTCGGAGAGGTAGAGGGCGGCGCGCATACCGAGGGCGACGGACTCGCCGTGGAGGAGGTTGCCGAAGTCGGCGGAGGCCTCGATGGCGTGGCCGATGGTGTGGCCGAAGTTGAGGAGGGCGCGGGTTCCGGAGGTTTCGCGTTCGTCATCCTCGACGATGCGGGCCTTGATGGCGGCGTTCCGCGCGATGAAGTCGGGGTCGACGTGCTGGTCGTCGGGGTCCATGGACTCGATGCGGCCGAGCATGACGGCGTCGCGGATGGCGGCGTGCTTGATGGCCTCGGCGAAGCCTTCGCGGAAGACGCGTTCGGGAACGGTGAGGAGAGTGCGGGGATCGACGAGGACGAGGCGTGGTTGATGGAAGGCGCCGAGGAGGTTTTTGCCCTCGGGGACGTTGACGCCGGTCTTGCCGCCGATGGAGCTGTCGACCTGGGCGACGATGGTGGTGGGGATCTGGACACAGGGGATGCCGCGGTAGAAGACGGCGGCCACGAAGCCGGCGATGTCGCCGACCACGCCGCCGCCGAGGGCGACCACGAAGGAGGTGCGGTCGTGGTGGTGCTCGATGAGGGAGCGGCAGAGGAGTTCGGCCTGCTGGATGGTCTTGCTGGTTTCGCCGGGGGGGATGAGGTGGATGCTGGTCTCGAAGCCGGCCCCGGCGAGGGAGGCCCTTACGATTTCGGAGTAGTGGAGGGAGACGTTGGCGTCGGTGATGATGGCGGCGCGGCCTTCGAGTCCGACGGCCTTGATGAAGTCCCCGGAGCGATGGAGGATGCCGTTCTCGACGAGGATGTCGTAGGATCTGGAATTCAGTTTGAGTTGAACGGTAGGCATGGCGGAGAGTTCGGTTGATGATGGGTCATGGTGGTCCGCCTCCGCGGGAGGAGACCGGGGCGTTGATATACTACAGGAGGCGGCGTCTGCGCCATGCAGAAATATCAGGTTGGAGGAGGAAGTCGAGCGGCTCTTCGAAAAGACCGAGGCGGCCGACGAGGTCGGCGAGGAGGAGGGCGGAGGCGGAAGCGTCGTAGAGGGCGTCGTGCCAGCGGCGGTCGGGAAGAAGGCCGGACAGGCGGGGGGAGATTCCGAAGCCGTCGCACAGGGCGCCCAGCGAGTAGTCGTCGCGATCCGGCCAGGCGGCGCGGAAGAGGTGGAGAGTGTCGATCCACGGGCCGAAGGGGTGGCCGGGAAAGGCGCGCAGGAATCGTTTTTCGGTGCCGTGGCCGTGGGCGACGAGGGCGCGGCCGGCGAGCAGGCGCCGGAGTTCGGGCCACAGGGAGACGAGGGAGGGGGCGCCAGCCAGATCGGAGGGCGTGATGCCGTGGACTTTTCGGGCGGCCCAGGTGACGGGCCGGCCGGCGGAGAGAAACGAGCAGAAGGTTTCGCCGAGGCCGTCGCGGGGGGACCAGAGGGCGATCCCGACCTGGACCGGGACGTCGGTTTCGCCGCGGCGGGCTCCCGCGGACTCGAAGTCGAGGGCCGCGAAGCGGGTGGCGGAGATGGTCTGCACGGCGGAGGATTCATAGAGCGAATCGGCCGGGAGGGCAAACGGGCGGGGCGGTGCTGCAAAAAGATCCTGTTTTTGGAGTGGTGCGCGGGGGAGGGCCTCTGATAGGTTGGAGCCAGACCAAACGAACCATGATCGGTGGAATACTCAGCGGACTGGGGCTGGTGCTCGTGGTGGCGGCGGTATTGGTGGCGGGGGTCCTGTTGTGGCTGGCGGGGGCTTACAACGGGCTGGTGAAGTTGCGGAACCGCTACCGGAACGCGTTTGCGCAGATCGATGTGCAACTGAAGCGGCGGCACGATCTGATTCCGAACCTTGTGGAGACGGCGAAGGGGTATATGAAGCACGAGCGGGAGACGCTGGAGGCGGTGATCGCGGCGCGCAACGCGGCGGAGAGCGCCCGGAGCGGCATCAGCCCCGATGACGCCGGCCGGATGCAAAGCCTGATGGCGGCGGAAAGCGGGCTGGGATCGGTTCTGGGGCGCCTGTTCGCGCTGTCGGAAGCCTATCCGGAGCTGAAGGCGAATCAGAACATGATGCAACTGAGCGAGGAGCTGACGAGCACCGAGAACAAGGTGAGCTTCGCGCGGCAGGCATATAACGACGCCGTGACGACCTATAACACGAAGATCGAGAGTTTTCCGACGAACCTGATCGCGGGGGCGTTCAACTTCACGCGGGCCGTGTTGTTCGAGGTGGCCACCGCGGAGGAGCGCGAGCGGGTGGAGGTGAAGTTCGACTGAGCGACTGCCTGCGAGGCCGGGGGACGGAGGTCAGGGGTCGGGAGACAGGGGGCAGGGGAGAAAGAGCGTGAGCGATGGATTTTTTCGAGGCGCAGGAGCGGGCCCGGCGGAGGACGAAATGGTTGTTGCTGTATTTTCTGCTGGCGGTGTCCGGGGTGGTAACGGCGGTGTATTTACTGGTCCTCCTTGTGGTGGCGATGACGACGAAACGGCCGGTGCCGCTGTGGGATCTGGAGATCTTCGTCCCGGCGGCGTTGGGAACGGTGGTGGTGATCCTTGGAGGGAGCGCGTTCAAGGCGATGCAGCTGCGGGCGGGAGGCGCGGCGGTGGCGGCTGGTCTCGGAGGGCGTCTGCTTGATCCCGGGACCCCGGACGTCCGGGAGAGGCGGCTCCTGAATGTGGTCGAGGAGATGGCGATTGCGTCGGGAGTTCCCGTGCCGCAGGTGTATCTGCTGGACGACGAGATCGGGATCAATGCCTTCGCGGCGGGGACGGCGCCGGGCGACGCCGTGATCGGGATGACGCGAGGCTGCCTTGACCGGCTGACGCGGGCGGAGCTGCAAGGGGTGGTGGGGCACGAGTTCAGCCACATCTTGAACGGCGACATGCGGCTCAACATGCGGTTGTTGGGGTGGATTTTCGGGATTCTGGTGTTGATGGTGATCGGCCGGACGGTGCTGTATTCGCTGCGGCACGTGCGGGTCCGGAGCAGCGGGAGTTCGCGCGGCGGCGGGGGTGCGGCGGTGCTGGTGGTGGTGGTGATCGGGCTGGGTTTGATGGCGGTGGGATGGATCGGGGTATTGTTCGCGCGCTTGATCCAGGCGGCGGTGTCGCGGCAGCGGGAGTTTTTGGCGGACGCGTCGGCGGTGCAGTTCACGCGGGAGCCGGAGGGCCTCGCGGGGGCCTTGAAGAAGATCGGGGGCCTGCAAACGAAAGGGCGGTTGTCCCACCCGAAGGCGTTGGAGGCGAGGCACATGTTCTTCGCGGAAGGGGGGCTGCTGACGTGGGGATTCGCCACGCATCCGCCGCTCGAAGCGCGGATCCGCGCCGTGCAGAAGGACTGGGACGGGCGATTCGCCAAATCGAGACTGCCGGAGGTGGATCCCGGGCGGCGGACCGGGCCTCCCCCGCTGCGGCGGACGCCGGCGGCGGCCATGGCCGGGCTGGCGGCGTTGGACCGCCTCGGACAGAGCAGCGCGATGCGTCTGGATTTCGGGCAGCGCCTTCGGCATGAACTCGACTTGCGCTGGCAGCGAGCGGCACAGGATCGGGACGGCGCGCAGGCCCTGATCTTCGGGCTTCTTCTGGCGGAGGACGACGCGTTGCGGGGCGGGCAGGTTGACCATCTTGCGCGGACGGCGGGGAATGCCGCGGCGCGGGCGGCGGAGGAGGACCGGGCCGCATTGGCGGCGTTGCACTCCGCGAGCAAGATCGCGTTGATCGATCTCTGCGTTCCGACGCTGCGCCGGATGAGCCGGCCGGAGTATGAACGGTTTGCGGAGGTTTCGACGTGGTTGGTGCGCAGCGACCGGGAGATCGACCTGTTCGAGTATATGTTGCAGCGTCTGATCGGGCGGCATCTGGCGGCGCACTTCGATCCCCGTCACGTGCGGCGGGTGCGTTACCGGCGGATGAGGGAACTGGGGCACGAAGCCGATGTGATTTGTTCGGCGGTGGCGCGCCTCGGGCGGGACGACGTGGCGGCTGAGGAGGCGTTTCAGATGGTTCGGAACGAATGGGGGCAGTCCGGAGGCTGGTCGCCACGGCTGCTGGGACCGCCGGAGTGCGGCCTGCCGCAGGTGGACGAGGCGCTCGGGAAGTTTGACGCCGCCGCTCCGATGGTGAAGAAGCAGCTCCTGCGCGCCTGCGGGTTGGCGGCTTCGCACGACGGCCTTCTCGGAAGCGGGGAGGCGGAGCTGTTGCGGGCCATTGCGGACGGGATCGGGGCGGGGATTCCGCCGTTTGTGTATGATCTCGAGGACGGCCGGGGGTGATAGCGCTTGCGTTGGATTGGGGGTATGAGGAATGTTCTGCGCTTCGATGGCAAGGCGCCCTGTCTGGCTTTGGCCGAACCTGCTCAGTCTTGACGCCCCGTTGGTGGCGCTGGCCTGGTTCTGGATATTCAAGAAGACGTGGTTGATCCGGTATTACCACGACTTGTTGCCGTGGCTGCTGGCGGTGGTGGTGTGGTGTGTCTGCGTGGCGGACCGGCTCCTTGCCGAGCGGATGGCGGTGATGGGATCGCGTCATCAGACGCCGCGGCACGCCTTTCACGGCCGCTGGCGGGCGCCGTTTTCGGTTCTACTGGTGGCGGGGATTCTGGCGGCGGTGGTGATGGTATTGTATCAGCCGATCGGGCTGTGGAAGAATGCGGCGTTCATCGTGCTTCTGGTGGCGGGGTATTTCGCGATGGCGTTTCTGGAATCCGGCGGGGGGGTCTCGTACACCAAGAATATTCTGGCTGGGTTGGCATTTGGATATGGCGCGACGGTGGGGCTGCACTTCTATGGTCCGGACTCGAGCGACATTCGCAGTTTCATCGGGTCGCGGGAGGTGATCGCCTTCAGCGTGCTTTGTATCTTGAACATCACGGCGATTGATCACTGGGAGCAATCGCGCCGGACGCGGGACACGGGGGAGAAGGAGGCATATGAGACGCTCCTGGCGCTTCTGCTGATCGTTCTGGCGGGTTTTTCGCTGTTTTTGGCGGCGTTTCGGGCCGACGCGTATCGGCGTCATTTTTTCTACGCCATCATGATTGCGGCCGGATCGCTGCAGTTGATCAACCATTATCGCTCGCGGTTTTCGCTGGATGCGTTGCGGGTGCTGGCGGATGTTGCGATGCTGTTGCCGGTGCCGGTTTTCCACCTGATGGTGGAGTTTCAACAAGAGTGATGCGGATTGTTTTCATGGGGACGGGAGAGATTGCGTTGCCGGGCTTTGAGGCCCTGGTGGCGGGGGGGTTCGGGGTGGCAGGTCTCGTGACCCAGCCGGACCGGCCGGTTGGCCGGCATCATTCCGAGCCGCGCCCGCCGCGGATTAAGGAGCATGCCCGAAGGCACGGACTGCCGGTTCTGCAACCGCGGCGCCTGCGGAAGAAGGAAGCCGTGGCAGAGGTCGAAGCCCTTGCTCCGGACCTCCTTCTCGTGATGGCATACGGGCAGATTATCCCGCGGGAGGTGTATGAAATGCCGCCGTTGGGATGCATCAACGTGCACGCCTCCCTGTTGCCGCGGCATCGCGGGGCAGCCTGTCTGCAGGCCGCGATTGACGCCGGCGATGGCGAGAGCGGCTTGACCGTCATGGATGTCACGGAGGGGCTTGATACGGGGGACATTATTTCGCGCTGGCCGGTTGCGCTGGCGCCGGATGAGACCGCGGGATCGCTGCATGATCGTCTCGCGGAGCTGGCGCCGGAGGCGCTCCGCGCCACGGTGGCGGCCGTGGCGGAAGGGAAGGCGGCCCGCACACCCCAGGAGGAGGCATGGGCGACATACGCCCCGAAGTTGAGCCGTGCGGACGGCCAACTGGACTGGGCGTGGCCGGCGTCGCGGGTCGAGCGCCGGATTCGGGCCTACCATCCCTGGCCGGGGACGTTCACGTGGATGGGGGACGCGAGGCGGGGTCCGCGCCGTCTGAAGGTTTTTCCGGGGTGCCGGGTCGAGGGAGGCTCGGGGGCGCCGGGAACCATTCTGCGGGCCGGCCCCGAGTCACTGGTGGTGGCCTGCGGAGATGGGAGCCTTGTGCTCGGGGAGACCCAGTTGGATGGCGGGCGGCGCCTTGCGGCACGGGAATTCCTCGCCGGGCATCGGCTGCAACCGGGGGACCGCTTCTTTTCGCTGGAGGCGGAACAAAAATAGGGGCATACTACGGATATGTTGAAAGTTCTGGTGATAGCCTTGGCTTTTCAGGGGATGGCGGTGGCGAGCACGATCGAAGTGGTCCGGCTTTATCAACCCTTGTCGTTGCACGGGACGGACGGCGTGGGGGAGGTGGAGGACGGCGAGGATCTGCTGCAGGCGGCGGTTCTCTCGCGGCCTTTTGCGGTGAGCGGGGCGCTCCCGGAGGACCTCGTGAAGGCGGTGGCTTATCCGCACCGCATCCCTTCCAACAATCCGAATTACGACCTCGAGGACGCGAACCTCCTGAACCTTTGCCATGTGCGGATCGAGGTCGAGATGAAAGGGGAGACACTGAGGGTGCGCTTTGACGTCTCGAAGCTCGAGATCCCGGAACGGGTGGACCTGACCAGCCGGCAGATGATGAAGCTGGCGATTCAGGCGGTGCGACAGACCGTCCGGGAATTCATGAAGAACGCGGACGAGAGTCTCGACGTTTCGATCGGGATCGTGGGGACCGGCGAGGAACTGGCATCGCTGAAGGATCTCGCCACCCGCTTCCGGGCGGGCGATTAGAGTCATGGAAGTCAGGAGGCGCCCACAGGGGCGTCAGGTGGTCCGGCAGGGTGGTGTGCCGGTTTGCGTGTGGCGTCTCACGGACGGCGAGGATCGATCGACGGTTCGAGGGGGGTGTCCCGCCCGGAGGCAGATGGTCGGGCTTTTGGCTTGGCACAGTCCGGGGCGGGCTGCTTGACTCCGTCCCGGATGTGAGTGGGATCAGTGACCCGGCTCGGTCGTTCAGGCGGGCCATTCTGAAGCTGAGCGGCGAAGCCTTGCGGGAGCGAGGCAGCAGGGACAACATTTCCCCGGAGATTGTGGACCGCATTGCCCGGGAGATCGTGGGGGTGCACCGAAAAGGGGGCTTGGAACTGGGGATCGTGGTGGGTGGCGGCAATTTCTGGCGAGGGGCCTCGGCGAGCGCCCGTGGGATGGACCGCGCCACGGCCGATTACGTGGGGATGCTGGCGACCGTGATGAACAGCCTCGCGATCCAGGCGGCGGTGGAATCGTTGGGAGTCTCGTGCGTGGTGCAGTCGGCGATCGAGATGAAGAACGTGGCGGATCCGTTCGTGCGCCGGAAGGCTTCCCGTCTGATGCGGGAGGGGCGGGTGGTGGTGTTCGCAGCGGGTACCGGGAATCCGTTCTTCTCGACGGACACGACCGCGGCGCTGCGTGCCAGCGAGATGGGGGCGGAGGTGATTTTGAAGGCCACCACGGTGGACGGAGTCTACACGGCGGACCCGAAGCTTGACCCGGAGGCGACGCGGTATGAGCGGGTGACCTTCCAGGAATGCCTGGTGCAGCGGCTGAAAGTGATGGATTCGACCGCCTTCACTCTTTGCATGGACAATTCAATCCCTATCATCGTTTTTGATCTGGGCCGGGACGGCAACATCCGGCGGGCGCTGGACGGAGAGCCGGTCGGCACGATCATACAATCCGAGTAGTGACGAAACCATGGATGCGGAAACATTGAAAAAAGAGGTCGAGCAGGGGATGGTCAAGGCGGTCGAATACCTTGGCCGGGAATTCGCCGGGGTGCGGACCGGAAAGGCGTCGCCGGCGCTCGTCGAGAATCTCGACGTGGCGGTGGCGAGCTACGGGAGCACCATGAAGCTCAAGGCGTTGGCCGTTATTACCACGCCGGAGCCGCGCACCATCATGATTCAGCCGTTTGATCCGGGAACGACGCCGGACATCCAGAGGGCGATCCAGGAGAGCAAGCTGGGGTTGAATCCGGTGAGCGACGGCAAGACGCTGCGCCTTCCGATCCCCGAACTCACCGAGGAACGGCGGAGGGACCTCGTGAAAACGATCAAGCACATGGCGGAAGAGGCGCGAGTGCAGGTGCGGGCCCGCCGGAAGGAGGGGATGGATGCCGCCAAGAAGATGAAGAACGACAAGATCCTGACCGAGGACCAGATGCACGACCTCGAGAAGGAGATCCAGGAACTCACCGACCGCCATATCGCCGAGATCGAAAAGAGCGTCGAGGCCAAGGAGAAGGAAGTGATGACGATCTAGGGGGGCAAGCCTCGGACCATGATGCAGGATTCAAGATGCAGGATGCAGGATGCAGGGAACACGGGGCGGCATCCTGAATCTTGCACCCTGCATCAGGCAGGACAACCTTGCTGCCGGAAACCTTGACTCATTTGTGACGACTTCTGGATTTCAAGGACTCCATGGGGAGAAGGCACGAAGGGGGGAGAGGGGAGGTCTTGCGGAGGCTTGAAGGGGAGGAGAGGACGCGCTACGCCCGGCGCGCCGACATCATTCGTTGCGGGGCTTTCGGCGGTATTTTTGCCAGGCGTGGACGGCGCCGGCGAGGTAGAGGAGGGAGAGGCCGAAGGTGGCGGTGGTGATCATGAAGGGAGGATTCCCCCAAGCGGCTTGGCTGCGGGAGGCCAGGGCGGCGATGGCCGGAATGGAGGAGGAGGCCGCCAGAAAAGCGAGGAAGGAGGCGCCTGCCAGTCCATGCCGGGGCTCCCGGAGGGCGAAGAATGCGCAGAGGAGGGTGGCCCCTCCGAAGAAAAAGCCCGGGGTGGCGAGGGAGCGGGCTTCTTCGGGAGAGCCTGCCGCGGCAAGGCCCATCGCGCCCATGGCCAGAACCGAGAGGGCGTAGAGGAAGGTGAGGAAGAGCATGGCGTTCGCGGCAGGATGCCACGGGAAGCCGCCTCCGTCACTTCTTCCTCTTCGCCGGCTCGGGCGCTGCGAGGAACGCGAGCAGGTCGCGGCGGAGCTTCAGGAGGTCGGGCTGGTTGAGGTAGAACATATGGCCGGCGTCGTAGTATTCGAAGCGGATCGAGCGGCGTCGTTCGCCGGGGAGGTCGAAGAGGTGGCGGACGCTGTAGGCGATGGCGTCGGGGGGGGTGGCGAGGTCGGTGCGGCCGCAGAGGACGAGGACTTCGAGGCGCGGGTTGTGGCGCATGGCGGCCGTGAGGCGGTCGCTGACATTGACGTAGGAGTTTTCGGTGCCCCAGTTCCACGGATGGATCTCCTTCGAGAGGACCTCGTAGGGGTTGTGTTCGAGCCATCCGAGGTTGCGGGTGAGGTAGTCCAGCATGGCGGTGGAAAAGGCGCCGTAGACGGCACTGAAAGAGGGATCGTATGAGGGATAGTCGTCCGCGACGGATTCGGCGGGCCATGCGACGCGGCCGTCGAAGCGGCCGACGACGAGGCCTTGGCGGCGGAGGAGTTCCTTGCGGAAGCGCGAAGCCCGCACGCGGAGGTTGTTTTCGAGGAAGACGCCCGGGCCGAGGCCGGTCAGTTCGGAGAGGCGCCGGGCGACGGCGCGGCGCGTGGCGGGTTTGATCTCCGCGCCTTTCAGGAGGGCGGCGCTGTAATCGCCGAAGGCGAAGCGCCGGGCCTGCGCGACCAGTTGCTTACGATCGCCCCGAACGCGGCCGTGATGGTGGGCGACGGCAGTGAAGGCCGGCAGGTAGACGGCATAGTAGAGGTTGTCGCCTTGGGCGCTGTGAAGGGTGCGGAAGTCGAGCAGCGAGGAGAGCAGCACGATGCCGTTGAGAGACATTCCGTAACGCCGCTGGAGGTGGCGGGCGAGGCCCACGACGCGCACGCCGCCGTAGCTTTCACCGAGGAGGAATTTCGGAGAGGCCCAGCGCCCGTGTTCCGTGACCCAGCGGCGGACGAAGTCGGCCATGGACGCGATGTCTTCTTCGAGTCCATGGAACTCCGAGGCCTTGGCCTCCTTGGCGGGGCGGGAGTATCCGGTCGAGACGGGATCGACGAAGACGAGATCGGCGGCATCGAGGATGGACTGCGGGTTGGCGATGACGCTCCGGGCCGGCGGGAGGGGGTCGAGGCCATCGGGGGTGGTCGGGACGCGCCGGGGGCCGAGGGCGCCAAGATGCAGCCAGATCGCCGAGGAGCCGGGCCCTCCGTTGAATGCGAAGACGACCGGGCGGTTGGTGACATCCGGCACCCCGGTTCGTTCATATGTGACGTGGAAGACGGAGGCGCGCGTCTTGCCGTCCTCCCGCTTCAAGGCCAGCTTGGCTGCGGTGACCTTGTAGTCGATCAACCTGCCGGCGATGGTGACGCTGGCGTGCCGGACGACCGGATCGGGTTCCGGGGGCGGCGCGGCCTGGTCGTTTTGAGTCGGTTCCGCAGCCACGGCGAAACCGGCCGTCAGGAACATGGTGGAGATGAGGCGGAAGCGGGTGAACATGAGGGGGCCGCTGATCGTAGCCGAAATACGGTGCGAAATCCAAATGGAAATCTTGGATCGGTGCGGGGCTTTTGCGATTCGCGGGTTGCCCCGGTTGCGGATCGGGCGTATTCAATGGCATGGCGATGTTGCAGGACACATCACGGGTGATGGCGAAGACGCGGGAATTGTGCCGGGTCATTACCGAGGACATGCAGTACCAGGAACTTCTGGACCAAGTGGAACGGTTCCTCGACGACGAGGGCGCCCGGTTGCAATTTCAGAGCGTTCAAGAACGGGGCATGGACCTGCAGGAGAAGCAGAATGCGGGGCTCGCGGTCGGGGAGGCGGAGATGCGTGATTTCGAGAACGCCCGCGAAGCGTTGCTGGAAAACCCGGTTGCAAAGGCGTTTATCGAGGCTCAGCAAACGCTGCAGAACGTCCAGGTGACCATTGGCAAGTACGTCGGGATGGCGTTGGAGTTGGGGCGTGTTCCGGAGGAGAGCGATTTCGCGAAGGGGGAGGGAGGCTGCTGCGGGGACGGCGGTTGCGGGTGCAGTCATTAGGGTTCCATGAAAACTGACGACCTCGCCTCCGGGGTTGCGGAGGGGGGAGGGCACCTCGACGAGAGGCTTGCCCGGGAAGCGGCGGAGTTGGCAGGCAGGATCCTGGAAACGGCGTTGCGGGAACAGAAGGCGGGCGAGCGTTACCATGGGTGGAAGTTGAACCGGATGTTGGGGGACCCGAACGGGAAGGCGTTCGTGATCTCGCTGGCGGACCAGATTTTTCGGCCGCAGACCCCGGAGCGGGCGGCTTCGCAATTCCGGCACCTGATGGCGAGATTCGGTGCGCCGGCGTATCTGCCGCTGCACGAACGGGCGGGGTTGCTGGGGGCCGCGGCAGCTTCGCGGGTGGCGCCGGAGTTGGTCATGTCGGCGGTGGCGGGGAAGATGCGCGCCGAGACCCGGAAGGTGGTGCTGCCGGACGAGGACCTCGATCTGAGGTCCCACATGAAACGGCGCCGGGCGATGGGGGCGCGCTTGATCCTGAACGTTCTCGGGGAGGCGGTTCTCGGGGAAGAGGAAGCGGAGCGGCGGCTTGAAGCGAACATGGCGAAGCTGCGCCGGCCGGACTGCGATGCCATCTCGATCAAAGTCAGTTCGATTTTCAGCCAGGTGAACGTGCTGGCCTACGAGGACACGCTGGAGCGTTTGAAGGCGCCCCTGAGGAAGCTGTTCCGGGCAGCCCGGGATAACGTCACGGCATCCGCGGATGGTTCGAGGCGTTCGAAGTTCGTGAATCTGGACATGGAGGAGTATCGCGACCTGCGCCTGACCAGCGATGTCTTCCGGCAGATTCTTGACGAGGACGAGTTCAGGGGGCTGGAGGCCGGGATCGTCTTGCAGGCGTATCTGCCGGATGCGTTTCCCATGCAGCGGGAACTGACGGATTGGGCGGTCGACCGGGTGAGCCGGGGCGGGGCGCCGATCAGGATCCGCCTCGTCAAGGGAGCGAATCTTGCGACGGAGCGGGTGGAGGCTGCCGTGCACGGATGGGCGCCGGCGCCATACCGGTCGAAGGCGGAGGTCGATGCGAACTTCAAGCGCATGCTGCATTACGCGTGCCGGCCGGAACACGCCGAGGCAGTGAGGGTCGGAGTAGGGACCCACAATCTGTTCGACGTGGCGTATGCCCTTGTCTTGCGGGAGCGGGAGGGGGTGGCCGGGCAGGTGGGGATCGAGATGCTGGAAGGCATGGCGAACCATCAGGCGCGGGCGGTCGAGAAGCTGGCCGGGGGGGTGCTATTCTACGCCCCGGTGGTGAAGCGCGAGAACTTCGACAATGCCATCGCCTATCTCGTGCGGCGCCTCGACGAGAACAGCGCACCGCAGAATTTCCTGCACGATTTGTTCGGCATGCGGCCGGGGGACGGGAGGTGGGCGGCGCAGCGGGAGCGTTTTCTCCGTGCCTGCCGCGAGCGCCACGGCGTCTCGTCGGCGCCATCCCGGCGGCAGGACCGGCGGCGCGAAGCGGTGGATTGTGCCCGCAGGCAATCGTTCGGAAACGCCCCCGACACCGACTGGAGCTTGGAATGCAACCGGGAGTGGGTCGCGGAAGCGCTGAGGCGGCGCGGCCGGAAGGCGCCGGACATCATCCCGCTCCAGATCGGGGGGCGCGTTGTCGTCACCGGGGACGAGGCCGCCTCGTGCGATCCGTCCCGGCCGGAGCAGGAGTTCTACCGGTATCACCTTGCGGGGGATGAGGAGGTGGACGAGGCCCTGGCCGTCGCGGTGTCGGCGGCCCGGAACTGGGCGAAGCACTCCATTTTGACGCCGCGCGAACTCCTGATCCGGGCGGCGGGGGAACTTGCAAGGCGCCGGGGGGAGCTGATCGCGACGATGGTGTCCGACGGCGGGAAGACAGTGCCCGAGGCGGATGCGGAGGTGAGCGAGGCGGTCGACTTCGCCAACTACTATGCGACGGGTATGTCGCGGCCGGGAATGCATGACGGGACGGCGGCGGTCCCGCTGGGAGCCGTGGTGGTGGCGCCCCCGTGGAACTTTCCTCTCGCCATTCCGTGCGGGGGCGTGCTGGCGGCTCTCGGGGCGGGCAACGCCGTGATTTTGAAGCCCGCGCCGGAGACGGTGCTGACAGCCTGGGAGCTGGCGAAGGGTTTGTGGGCGGCGGGCGTGCCGAAGAGGCTTCTGCAATTCGTGCCGTGTCCCGAAAACGAGGCGGGCCGCCGGTTGCTGACGGATCCGCGGACGGACGCCGTGATCCTGACCGGCGCGCATGACACGGCGCGGTTGTTCAAGGGGTGGAAGCCGGAGATGCGCCTCTTCGGCGAGACGAGCGGCAAGAACGCGATCCTGATCACGGCTGCGGCGGATCCCGAGCAGGCGGTGCGGGATCTCGTGAAGAGCGCCTTTGGCCACGCCGGGCAGAAGTGCTCGGCGGCTTCGTTGGCCATCGTGGAGGCCGAACTGTACGACGATCCCCGGTTCATGCGGCAGTTGCGCGACGCGGCAGCCAGTCTGCGGTTGGGTGCGGCCCGGGACCCTGCCAGCGTGGTGACGCCCGTGATCCGGACCCCCGGAAAGGCGTTGCGGCGCGCCTTGCATGAACTCGACGCGGGCGAAGAGTGGCTTCTGAGGCCGGAGATGGCGGACGGCAACCCGTGCCTGTGGTCGCCGGGGATCCGGAAAGGGGTCGGGCCGGAGGCGTGGTTCCGGCGGACGGAGTGTTTCGGGCCCGTCCTGGGACTGGTTCGGGCTGCGAGCTTCGAAGAAGGCCTGCGGATGCAGAACGACTCGGAGTTCGGACTCACCGGGGGGCTCCAGAGCCTCGACGAGCGCGAGATCTCGCGGTGGAGGGAGGCGGTTGAGACCGGCAACGCCTACATCAACCGTCCGATTACGGGGGCCATGGTACAAAGACAGCCGTTTGGGGGGTGGAGGAAGTCGGGGACCGGGCCGGGCGCCAAGGCCGGGGGGCCGAACTATGTTCTGCAGCTGGCGCGCTGGAGGGAAGAGGGCCTGCCGTCAGAGGGTGCGGCGCCTTCCGTAAAGACGGCCGAAGTTCTCGACGACTGCGTGGCGGCCTTGCCGGAAAGCGAAGCGCGCCTGCGGGCCGGCGCGCGCAGTTACGCGAAATGGTGGGAGGAAGAGTTCTCGCGGGAGCACGACCCCTCGGGGGTCCTCGGAGAGGCGAACTGTTTCCGCTACCGGCCGCACGGACGCGTTCTTGTGCGCGGAACGAACCTCGAAGCGGACGATGCCGCCCTCGTCCTTCTGGCGGCCCGGGTCTGCGGAACGAGCCTCGCATGGAGCGTGGATCGGGACAACGGGGCGCTCCGCTCTCTGGCCCGGAAGGAAGGCATCAAATTGGTGGTCGAACCGGAGGACGAGTTCGCGAATCGCCTGCGCCGGGAACGGGGGCGGCATGACAGCCTCCGCGCCCCGAAGGCCTCCCCCGCGGTGCACCGGGCTGCAAACGAAATCGATCTGCAGGTGATCGACTGGCCGGTTCTCGCGAACGGGCGGATCGAGTTGCTGCACTACCTCAAGGAGCAGTCCGTGAGCGAAACGCTGCACCGCTATGGGAACATCGTGAGACGGGCGCGCTGAGGATCTGGCGTGCAGTGTCTCCGCGGTCCAGCGTTGCCTTGTGACGGTGCGCTCCACCGGCAGGGGCGCGATTCAAGTCTTGCGGCCGCCGTTCACTCGAAATCTGGAAAAGCCCGAACCACCTGCGTCCCTTTTGCGCGGGCTTGTCCCGCCCCGGCCGCCAGCCAACCGCCGCGGGATCGCCGCCGGGGGCGCGAAGCGGTCCACCTTCATTCGTCAACGTTGACGGAATCAGGTGGCGGGCGAGGGGACGGAGCGGAGGGGGGGGACGGACCGCCCGGGGGGCGGTCCGCTGGCGGGGCGGGACCGGCGCCGGGGGCGCGAAGCGGTCCGCCTTTGTCCGTCAACGTTGACGGAATCAGGTGGCGGGCGAGGGGACGGAGCGGAAGGGGGGGGACGGACCGCCCGGGGGTTGGTCCGCTGGCGGGACCGGCGCCGGGGGCGGGAAG
>CAYPUM010000011.1:0-20504 GCA_964413545.1 uncultured Roseibacillus sp.
GCAACCAGCGCTTCATCCCACCAGCGAATATCCGTCAGATCAATCTTGACGGACCACAAGGGCCTTGCCTTCATTACTGATCCTCCTTCATCGAGGTTTCGGAGGACAGGGTGTTATCCATGTATTGAACCATTTGTGTTACCTATGTTTTGAACCTCGACCCGCTCCTTCGCAGTTCGCGCAGGCGGGATTTGAGGCGGTGGCAGAGCGAGAGGAACTCGCCTTGTTCGGCGGGGTCGAGGCCGAGGGGGTCGAAGCGGGCTTTCCAGTGGTAGCGGACGGCGCGGTGGAGGGCGGGCCGGGCGCCCGGGACGAGTTCTCCGAGGCGGAGGATCCAGCGGGTGAACGTCTGGGCGTCGGCGCGGGGTCCGAGCCAGCGTTCGGCGCTCCGGGCGAGGTCGTGGAGAGGGGTCACGACGGCGGGACGGGAGTCTCCGTTGCCGCCGCGGGCGCGGGGGCTGCGGGTGGTGCGGGTTCCGGCGAGCCGCCATGCGATGTAGGCCGCGAGGAGGATGCCGATGCCGAGCATGGTCCAGTTGACGATGCTGCTGTTGCCGGGGGTGGTGCGCCAGATGAGGAAGTCTTCGCGGGCGCGCTGCCACCAGTCGAGGAGGCGGCGTTCCCACGGCACGCCGGAGCCTTCGATGGCGAACCATCCGGGCGGGGTGGGGTCGAAGTCGGTCCAGCGTCCGCCTTCCCAGACGAGGCGGGTCTCGCCGGAGTCGGGATCGGTCTGACTGGTGGCGGTCCCCCCGAGGTAGACGCGGCACCAGGCGTGGGCGTGACGGCCCCGCAGGATCCACTCGCCGGTCCGGGAGTCCTTTTCCTGGGCCGAGAAGCCCACGCAGTAGCGGGCCGGGATGCCGGCTTCGCGCAGGAGCAACGCCGCGGCGGTGGCGAAGTATTCGCAGTGGCCCCTGCGTCCCGACCCCGAACCGTCGCCTTCGAGAAATCGGGTGACGGCTTGGCTGTAGCGCGGGCCGGTGTGGGCGCGGTAACCGAGATGCAGGGTGTATTCGAAGTCCCGCTGGAAGCGTTTCCTGATGCGGGCGACCACTTCCCGGTCCGGGAGGCGGTCGAGTCCCCAGTCGCGGCAGACCCGCGCCATGCCTTCGCGCTCGGCGGCGGGAATCTGGAGGTCCCATGTCGAGTCCGGCGGCAGTTCGTCGAGAATCGCCCCGCCGTAGTAGACATCGAGGTCGACCACGCTGTATCCGGGGTTGGTGAGGCGCAGCGTTCCCAGCGAGTTGTATTCGAGCAGGGCATCCGGGCCGCGGACCCGCCCGATGCGCTGGGTGGCCTCGGGGACGGGAAGCGGCGCGAAGCTCGAGACTTCTCCGCGGAGGGTGAGTCTGCGGCGCGAGAGCGGGTCGAGCTGGAACTCCTCGGGCCGGAAGGCGAACTGCTTCCTGTCGGCTTCGCCGGCGAGACTTTCCATGATCTCGTAATCCATCCGCGGGGTGTAGGCCCGCATCGGGCGGTGCGTCCAGTGCCCGAGACCGTAGCGGTTGTAGACGGCTTCGCGGAAGAGGTGCCGGCCGCCGGGTTCGTCTTCCCTGACCCGCCAGCGAATCCCGTAGCTCAGCTTGACGCGGCCGAGTTGTCCGATGGCGGTGCGGATGCGGTCGCCGGCGGGCGGCATGGTTCCCGCCATCTGATAGAGTCCGCCAAGCGCCTGGTAGAGGGTCACGAGGCCGACCGCCACCCCGAGTCCGGCCGCGGCGGCCGACCCGAACGCCACGGACCAACCCACCGGGCGCCGGCGCGCCACGGGGCTCGCGAAAAAAAGAGCCAGCGCCGCGAGGATCAACAACCCGGCGAAGAAGAACGCCTCGCTGACCCGGCCGAGCGCCGAAGCCATGATGACAAGACAGAAATAGACATATCCGAAGTGGATCTGAACCGGTTCGACGGTCCGTCCGGCAGCGCGATCGAGGTGCATCTTGCGGCGCGCGATGAACGAGAACGTGTTCAGCGGCATGCGCGGATCGATGGCATACTGCTGCGCGAGCATCAGAGGCAGGAAGAAGAGCGGCATCCAGACCAGGATGCGGAAGAGCATCAGGATGCTCTCCCCCTGCAGCCAGAGCCCCGCCACGGTCAGGGCCGCCGCCACCACGCACAACGACCATGCCCGCACGAATCCGCGTTCCCCGAAGTCCCACCGCCAACGGAACCATGAGCGGCTCTCGACGAGAAAGGCGCACAACAACCCCACCATGGGATGATCCGTGACGCCGCCCCAGAACAGGAGGGCCGCCCCGAGAACGAGTCGCGGAGGCGCCATGGCGTGACGGTCGCTCGTCTTCACAGCTTCAGCAGTCCTTCCTGGATGCGGGAAAGTTCAAGGGGGAGGAGACGGCACGGGACGGGGTGACGCTGCAAGGCGTCGCGCACGCGGGCTTCGTCCCGGCAGACCACGAGGGCGGTCGTTTCGAGGCCGTGGCGCAGGACTCCGCGCAGGAAACCGGCGCGGGTCTCCGACCAGCCGGTGAAGAGGCAGATGCAGGACGTGAGGTCGTCGCGGTATCGTTGCACGAGCTGCAGGAGAGCGTGGAAGTGTTCGGCGGGGTCCGCCTCGACGGCCGCGAGGACTTCGAGAAGTTTCTCGGTTTTGGCGACGCCGCGTCCGGCCGTCACGATGATGGCCTTGTCCTTGATGAACATGAGGTCGAGGAGGCTGCGATTGGTGTCGATGGCGGCGGCGAAGGAGGCGGCCACCGAGACGGTCTCCTCGAAGAGGTCTTCGTCGCCCGGGGCGGCGAAGGTTTCGAGGACGAGGCCGTATCGCGGGAAGAAGACCTCCTCGAACTCCTTCACGATGGGGCGCCCGGTCTTGGCCCAGCTTTTCCAGTGGATGTGGCGCAGGGCGTCGCCGGGCCGGTAGTCGCGCAGGCCGAGGAACTCGCCGGACTGACCGATCGTGTTCGAGAGGGCTTCGCCGCCGAGCTGGAAGCAGGCCTCGCCGGGCAGGTCCACGGCGGGAAGCCGGTATCGCCTCGGCAGGACGTGGAGGGTGTCTTCCGGCGCCTCCACCCGCACGTTGCGCTGGAAGAGCCCCAGCGGATCGGGCAGCACCGCCCGCAGGTCGTTGAAGCGGATCGCGCCCCGCCGCCGGGCCCGCAGAGCGACGCTTACCCGCGCCGATTGACCGGGCTTCAGCGAGAGAACCTCCCGGCATCGACCGCCCGTGAAAAGGAGCCGGCGGTCCAGCAACCAACGCCAACGATAGTACACGAAGAGACGATCGAAGGCGTTGCGCTTCGCTTCGCCGGGCTCCGGGGTGAAGGCGAACTGCCGCAGGTCCGGGCGGGGGTCCGGGACCCGGTCCCGAATCAGGACGCCGCGGACGGCGCGGCGCCCCCGGTTGGTGATCTCAATCGTCACCCGGCACTCCTCGCCGGCGGTGGCGTATCGCGGGAGCACGCGGCGGGCCGTCACCCGGGCCCGCCGCGCCCACGCCCACAACAACCCCACCGCGAGAAGCGCCAACGAAAGCGCGAAGATCTGGTAGAGGGCGGACCGGCTGACATCCGCCCCCAGCACCGCCGTCATCACCAGCAGCCCCAGCACCCCCCAGCCCGCCGGCGCCACCCGCGATTGCACGAACTGCGAAAGCTGCGCCCCGCGCGAATACGCGCGGTGGAGGAAGCGGTAGAAGAGCGGAACCGGAGGATGGACTTGAGGTTCGATGTTCGGTCTTCGGTGTTCGAGGTTTGACATGCGCTGGGGGATGTGCGCGGCGTCCGGGGCGGCTGGAGAGCGGGAGGGAGGCGGGGGGAAAGCTGGCTGAGGTTCGGAGCTCGGGGACCGGGGCATGGAGCTTCGACGGGAGCTCGGCACACACTTCGCGGAAACCCGGGCTCCGGCCTACACCGGGACGGGGACTTCCGCGACGATTTCTTCCATGATCTGGCGGCCACTACGTCCGGCGTACCTTGCTTCGGGTTCGATCACGAGGCGGTGGGCCACCACGTCGGCGGCGACATCCTGGATGGTCTCGGGGACCACGAAATCGCGCCCCTCGAAGAGGGCCATGGCCTGCGAGACCCGCATCAGGGCAAGGGAGGCCCGCGGGCTGGCGGGAAGCTGCACGTCCTTCGCGGTCCGGGTGGCCGCCACCACCGTCACGATGTATTCCTTCAGGTCGTCGGCAAGGCGAACGTCGCGGGCAGCCCGGACGAGAGCCATCAGGTCCGCCTTGGCGATGGCCGGTTCGAGGCGATCGAGGGGATGGCTGCGCTGCTGGCCGTTGAGGATCGCGATCTCCTGGTCGACCGGGACGTATCCGAGGGCGCACTGCATGGTGAAGCGGTCCATCTGGGCTTCGGGCAGCGGATAGGTGCCGCGGAATTCGACCGGGTTCTGGGTGGCCACCACGAAGAAGAGCCCGTCGAGGACGTATCGCTTGCCGTCGACCGTCACCTGGCGTTCCGCCATCGACTCGAGAAGGGCGCTCTGGGTGCGCGGCGAGGCGCGGTTGATCTCGTCCGCAAGGAGGACGTCGGTGAAGACGGGCCCCGGCAGGAAACGGAACTCCTGCGTCTTCTGATCGAAGATCGAGACCCCGAGGACATCCGAGGGGAGGAGGTCCGGAGTGAACTGCAACCTTGAAAACCGGACCGCTTCCACCGAGCCCGCGATGGCCTTGGCGAGGGTGGTCTTGCCGGTGCCGGGGAAGTCTTCGAGCAGGAGATGGCCGCCGGAAACCATGCACGACAGGACCCTCCGCACCGCCTGCTCCTGACCGAGCACCACCGAGCACACGGCCTCTTCGAGACGCCGCGCGATCCGGACCGCCTCCTCGAAGGCGGGCCGCGTCAGGGGGACGACTTGTTGTTCTTCTCCCATTTCGCGAGATCCTTCCGGCTGCGTCCGACGTGGCGTTCGAAGAGCTTGCGCACCAGCGAGGCCTGTTCTGCGTTCAGGTGCTCGTCGACGCGGTTCCAGACTTGTTGATTGAGGGCTTCGCGGGCCTTGTTTGCGGCGAGGCGCAGGCCGCCGTCGACCACCAGGCGGAGCCCCCGGGCGGTGGCCACCACGAGATACATCGGATAGTCGGGAACTCCGGCCGGGCCCGAGTCGACGCGCAGGGAGACCCCCGCCCATGGCCCCTCGGCGCTGACGCCGAGACGCACGTCGGCCTCCCGGCCGTGTTTGGCGCCGCGGTATTCGTAGCTCAGCGAACGCAACGCTTCCCACGCGCCCTCTTCGTGGTCGAGGAGGGCGCATTGCTCGAACACTTCGAGAAGACGGCCATGGCGCAGCCGGCCGCGGAACGCCGAGACGAGGTCCGCCGCCGCTTCGGGGTTGATGTTCACGCCACGGTCCGGGGTGGCGGACACGAAGCGATCCAGAAAGCGTTTCGAGGCCTGCTTCGAGAGGGCGGCGCGTTGTTCGGCGAAGCGCTCGAGCACCGCGACCTGGGCCTTGCGTTGCGCGGCGGGGAGGGCGTCGTAGTTGGCGGCCGACGTGACGCCCGGTGCGATCGCCCAGCCGTCCGGACCGCGCATCATCAGGAGCGGCTTGAGTTTCGGCCGGCCGAACCGCGCCGTCGAGACGCGATGAAAGACGAGCACGCCGGCATCCCCCTCGGCGAGGATCTTGATCAACTCGCCGGAGGCGGCGGATTTGTCCTCCTCGCGGAAGGCGTTCCAGAACTGGCCCAGCTCGGCATAGGCGACCCGTCGTTCGATGGGGGTGAGATCATCGCGCCGGCAGAGAAAGCGGAAGAACTCCTCGAGTTCCCCTTCCTGCAGGATTGTTTCGAGGCGTTTGCCCGTCTCGGCGAGGTCGTTGCCGCGCAGGGGCGGGCGGGTCTTCTCGAATACTTCGGGGAAGCGTCTTTTCAGGTCATCATCGGCGGGGTCCTGCTCGCGCCAGAAGGCGCGCTGGAACTGCTGCCTGTCGTCGTCGGCGTGGCGCAGGGTCCCGGGGAGGCGGATCGCCCAGCGTTTGCCGGCCCTCAGGAGCACAAACCGCATCACCTTGGTGCCGGCGTTGGCGTCGGGATCGAAGACCAGCATCACCACCTCCGCATCGAGATCGTCGCCGTCGTCGCCGGTAATCAGGACGCGTATCACGTTCGGATCGGCGAGGATCCGCCACTGTTTGTGCCGGTCGAGCCCCCGGAGGCCGCAGGACACCGCCCGCTGGAGTTCGAGATCGGCCTCGTCGCGTTCGAGTCCCACGTTGCCGAGGAGGACCATGACCGCCGCAAGGTCGCCGTTGCGGCAGGCGTCAAGGAAGGCCTGCACCACCTTCTTCGGTTCGCGGGTTCGAAGGAGGTCGTCGGGAACGGCGGCCTCCATGCGCTGGCGGAACTTTCGCTCGAGATCGCTTTGCAGGTCGCGCAGCCGGAGCACGCGTTGCCGTCCCATCCAAAGCGCGAGGGCGTCGACCTTTTCGCGCACCGCGTCGTCGAAGCCGAGGTTGCAGTTTTCGAAGCTGCCGGGCACCGGGGCGACGCGCCAATTGCCGTCGATTTCCCGGAGTCCGAGGCCGATGATTTCGGCGTCGAGCGGGTCGTGACGGCTGATGGCCGAGACCAGGACGGCGGCGAAGGGGCCATCCCTTTTCGTGCCGATCGCCTCGAGTTCGTATCCGCTGCGGCGCAGGTGATGCCCGAGCCTCTTGAGGCGTTGCAGGATCGCGCGCCGCTTGCTTTCGCCGCAAAAGGGCGAGATGAAGGACTCCCGCAGGAGTTCTTCGGGCGTCCTGCTCCCCTCCCGGAGCGTTTCGAGGAAGGCGGCGGCCACGGCGGCAGGTTCCCCGCCCGCCACCGGAACGGCCAGCAGCGCCCAGAGCACCGTCAGTAATACCTGCCGCCGTCTCACAGACTGAAATGAAAGCTGTCCTTGGCCCGCAACGAAAGAACAAAGCCCGCCATGAGGGCAATGGTGCGGTCCACATCCCCAAGGTCCGCGGTCTCGACCACCGAGTGCATCGAGCGCAGCGGGAGGGACACCAACGCACTCGGGACACCCTCGCGCACCTTGAAGATCGAATCCGTATCGGTGCCGGTGAAGCGTCCGGTGGCCTCGTGCTGAATGGGGACGCGCTTCGCGTCGGCGACTTCCAGCAACCGCCGGACCACCATGGGGTGGTTTGCTCCGCCGTGAGAGACGGTCGGTCCCCCGCCCAGTTTGACCTCTCCATGCTTGGCCTTCTCGATGCCCGGGGTGTCGGTGGCATGGGTCACGTCGAGGCAGAGGCAGACGCCGGGCATGAGGCGATGGGTGGCCATCTGCGCTCCGTGACCGCCGACTTCCTCCTGCACGGCATTGAGACAAACGAGCGACCATGCCGGTTTATTTTTGGCGGCCGCCACCTTTTTGAGGACCTGCGCGATGATGAAGCCTCCGATGCGGTTATCGAGGGCGCGACTCACGAGGCGCTGTTTGTTGAGTTCCATCGGTCCGTCGGCATAGACGGCGGGGTGGCCGACGCGGATGCCGAGTTCGGCGACCTCCGCGGCGGTTGAGGCGCCGACATCGACCCACAGCTCGTGCGGTTTGGGGACCTTTTCATTGTTGAGGTCCTTCCGCAGGTGGATGGCGGTGAGGCCGAGGATCCCGGGCACCTCGCCCCGGTCGCCGAGGATGCGGAGGCGGCGCGCGCGTCCGGCGGCGGCGTCGGTCCCCCCGATGCGGTCGACCCGGAGGAATCCTTCCGTGGTCACCTGTTTCACGACGTAACCGATCTCGTCGGAGTGGGCTTCGAGCATCACGAGCTTGCGTCCCGTCCCGGCGAGAGACGCCCATGTCGAACCGTAGGCATCGCACTCGACCTTGTCCGCGGCCCGCGCGACATATTTCGACCACACCCGCTGGCCCTCCATCTCGTGCCCCGTCGGGCTCGGCGTCTCGAGGAGGCGGAACAGGAACTCCTTGTCAGCTTTCGTCACGCCGAAGAATCAATCACATCCCGCTCCGGAAGCAATGCCGGGAAACCTCACGTCTTGAAATCCCGCAGTTCGAAGGCGCCCCACCCGACGACGAAGAGGGTGGCGTCGAGGCCGCCGGAGACAAGGGCTATGACCCGGCTCTTCCCAAGGCCCAGTATCGATCCGCGAGATCCTCGCCGCCGCCCCAACCCAATCCGGCGTTTTCCAACAGATCGCGCAGGTCGTGCAGGGCCGGCACCCGGTGGTCCGGCATGCCGGCCTCGGCGTGGATGTCGTTGATGCACTGTCGCGAGGCGCTGTGGCAGATCCACAACGATGCGCCGGGACGCATCCATCCGCGCATCGTGCGCAGGTGTTCCGCGATGGGCAACAGGTGTGGGAGGACGTTGAAGCAAACGATCGCGTCCCACGGCCCGGCGGCGCCGGCTTCCAGCACCGGGGCGCAGGCGAACTCGACCGCCGCACCGAGGCGGCGGGTGCGGGCCTGCGCGATCATGGCGGGCGAGGTGTCGCAGGCGAGCACACGACCGTTCGGACCGACGGTGGCCGCCAGCAGTTCGCTGAACCGGCCTGTCCCGCAACCCGGTTCGAGCACGCGGTCGCCCGGCCGGAGGTTGAAGCGTTTGATGAAGTCGTCGACCTTGGAACGCTCCTCGGGGCCGAATTCCCACCATTCGGGGTCGTCGCTCATCCGGTTGAAGGTTTCGCCCTTGTTCATGCCGTTCTTTTGTTCCAACCGACGATGAGGAACGGTGCGGCGGATACCAAGGCGATACTTGCTCCCGCCGGCCAGCCGAGGGCCCATGCGAGCGTGAATCCTCCCAGCGCGCCGCCGATCCCGAAGGCGATACTCCAGCCGAGCGCGCCTCCGACACTGCGCGCGAACACGAGAGCCGCGGCCGCCGGATTGCAGATCAGGCTGAACAGCATCAGTCCGCCGATCAGTTCGAGGTTCAGCGCGATCACCACCGTCACGAACACCAGGACGATCGCGAACAACACGCCTTCCGGCGCCAGGTAGCGCGCAAGGTCCCGGCTGAACAACAACGCCTTGAGCGCGTGCCCGAAGACCCGGCCGAACCCGGCCAGCAGAACCGCAAGCAATCCCAGCAGAAGAACTTCCCGCGGACCCGCAAACAGCAGGTTGCCCCAGATCAGCGACAGCGCCTCGACCCGCGGGCCGCTGCCGCCATGCATGCCGAGAAACACCAGACCAAGGCTGACCGAAAACACCACCCCGAGCGCCGTGTTGGCGTCCACCCTCCGCGCCCCAGAGAGCCCGCCGGCGAGCAGGCCCCCGGCCGCCGCGCCGAGCAGCGCGCCGGCCCCGGTCGAGAGGTCGAAACGCATCGCCCAAACCGCTCCGGCCAGCGCAAGGTGGGAGCAACAGACCACCGCAAAGGGAATCCGCAACCCCACCACCAGCAAACCGGTGGCCCCGCATACGGCCCCGGACAACACGGCCGCTGCAAGCACCCAGCCGAACACCGCGAGCCACTCGATCATGCCTCGCGACCTGCTGTGGCCGCCGTCGCGCCGAACACCTGCCCCGGTGCTCCGTCGGCGACCAGTTTTCCGCCGTCGAGCACCAGCACCCGGCGGCACTCTTCCGGCAGTTCCTCGTGCAGGTGGCTGACCACGAGCATGCCGACCCCGTTTTCCCGGCGCACCGAGTCGACAAGGTCGAGCATGCGGCGGCGCCACTGCGGGTCGAGGCCGGCAAGGGGCTCGTCGAGCAACCAGAACTCCGCCTGCTGCGCCAGCAACCGGGCGATCTGGACCAGTTGGCGCTGCCCGCCCGACAATTCACGCACGAGGCGCCCGGAGAGTCCGGACGCGCCGGCCCGTTCGAGCGCCTGTCCGATCACTTTCCGGTCGGGCCGCCGGCGCCAACCCGAGGCGAGGGCGGCAAAGCCGACCACGTCTTCGACCCTCACCGGCACCTGGTCGTGATAGCGGTTTTGCTGCGGGAGGACCGCCAACGCCTCGCGCCGCGGGGGACGAACGACCACGCCTGCGCTTGGCCGCAATCGGCCTGCCGCGAGTTCGAGGAGGGTGGTTTTGCCAGAGCCGTTGGGACCGGTCAGCCAGACCATCGACTCGCGGTCGAGCCGCAGATCCAACGGCCCGATGCGCGTGCCGGACCGGTATTCGACCACCGCCTCATGCAGTTCGATCATCGCTTGTTCCAGGCCTCTTCAAGGCGCGCGAGATTCGCCCGCAGCAGGGAGGCATAGTCTTCGCCGAATCCCTCGGCCCCCGGGAAGTTGCTCAACACCGCCACCGGCCGACCGCCGCGCCGGCCCAGCGCTGCCGCGGCGGGAGCGTCACTTTGCAGGTTGCCCACGATGATTTCCGGACCGGCGGCGAGCAACCGCTGCCAGTCACGGGGGCTGAGCTGCCCGGGGCGCCGCAGTTCGCCGACCACGCGCATCCCGAGCCGTTCGACGAACTCGCGCTGCATGGCCGACACCGCGACGGGGCGGTCCTTCCAGGTCCTTGCGGCGGCGTCCATTTCCCTGCCAAGGGCCTCGATCCGGCGATTCGCCGCGGCCAATGACTCGTCGAGCCGGGATTGCGCCGCCGGAGCTGCCTGCTTTCGCAGCCGCGCGGCCACCGCCTCGACCAGCCGACGGTAGTTTGCCGGCAAGGTCAGGCCGCCCGCGGCCCCGACCCGCAACACCCGGGGATCGTCCCCGTCGACACCGAGCTTCTTCGCCAGTCCGTCCTGGAAGTCGTGGTAGATGAACAACTCCGCCTCCCGCGCCTGCCGCAGCAGCGCCGGCGTCAGGTCGAAATGACCCGGGCAGGATCCCGGCGGGATCAATTCGACGACTTGGATCCCGTGATCCGCGTCGAGTTCCTTCACGGCGCTGCCCAACATCGAGGTGGTCACCACCACGCGCTGCGACGCCTCGCCGCCTGCGGCGGTCAGCGCCGGCATCAGGCACGCCGATGCCGCCAGCCCGAACAGCCGGGCCGGACGGAACCGGCGGCGCCACCGGCCCGCCCCCGCCCCGCCGTCGATTCCGATGTGAATGCCGGTCATCATTCTTCCATTACTGCCGTGATTGCCTCCTGTCATTTCAAAATACCAGCTCAAATCCCAGCGTCGGCGTGATTCCCGGCATCGGATACCCCGGCCGGAACTCGTAGTCCTCGTCTGTCAGGTTCTCGACGGCCACGAACACCTCGCCGTCCACCCGGCCGGCCTCGAAGGCCCGTGCCAGCCGCGCGTTGACCAGCAGGTAGTCCCCCACCTTCCGCACTCCGGGGGAGAATCGCGTGCCTTGGGTGAACTGCGCCCCCACATACTCGGCGTCCCAGTGCAGCGTCCATTGGTCCGCAAACTCCCACCGGCCCCCGAGCGCGGCGCTCCATTCGGGGTAGTTCGGCGTATTGCCGGGATCGGCGTCCTGCCATGCGCCGCCGAGAAAGAGTTCGAGCCCGCTTGCCGGCGTCCAGAAGGCATAGCCCTCGATGCCCGTCACCTCGTAACTGCCGATGTTGGTGATGGCCACCGGCGGCGGCGGGGCGTCGAACCGGATCGCGTCGCTCACCCGGTCGTGATAGGCGGTCAGGAGGGTCCGCAGTTCGGGCGACCATTCCTGTTCGATGCCCAACTCGAAGTGCTTGAGAGTCTCCGGTTCGAGCGACCGCCATGCATCCGGCGCGATGGGAAACGCCGCCCAGTTGCCGTTGAACACCGCCGCATAGACCCCGGCGTAGTTGAAGGCGCGGGAGAAGTTGGCGAACAGCCGGGTGCCCCCCCGCTCCCACACGAGGCCGGCCTGCAGCCCCCACTGGTCGTCGAATTCCCGCGAGTCGTTGAAGCGCGCGCCAAACGAGGGGGTCAGCGTGGCGCCGCCTCCCAGCTCCCTCTCCCATTCCGCCAGCCCGTAGAACGCGTTGTTGCGGAACATGGCGCCGCCAAACTGCGTGCCCGCCCCCGGGGCGGCCGGATAAAGATCGCGGGCCTCGCCGCCGTAGAAATGCAGATCCCAGCCGAGCGTGAACGCCAATCCGCGATCGGCCTCGACCCGCTCCTGCAGCCGCACGCCATAGCTCTCGAAATCCGAAACATTGGTGAAACGCTGGTTCACCGGAGGCGGAAAGGCGCCGTCCCACTGCAGCCACTCCGTGTAGCCGGACTCGTGAAACAGTTTCAGGAACCCGCTTGCCCGTTCATGCTGATGCTCGACGGTCAGCACGAAGAACTCGCTGTCCGTCTCGTATTCCTCGACCAACGGGATCGCCGGCGCACCCGCCGCCCGCGGGTCGGACGCCCGGCCCTCGGTCACGTTGGCCAGCAGACGCATCCTCCAATGGTCGTCGAGCTGCACGCCGAAGTTGCCGAACAGGTTCGTCACCTCGCCGTCGGCATTCGCGCGGTGCCCGTCGCTGCGCCGATGCGAGCCGGTCATCCAACTGCTCAACCGGCCCTCGGAGTACCCGTTCTCCAAGAGCCCGAAGAACGTCGAGTGCGAGCCCCCCGAGCCAACCAGCCGCGTCCGGCATCCGGGCTCCTCCATCGCCTTCGGCACGATGTTGACCGCGCCGAAGGCCATGTTGCCCAGCAACACCGGCTGCGGCGTCTTCAGCACCTCGATGCGCTTCGCGTTGTCCACCGCCAGCATGTCCAGCAGCGGATGCGTCCACACTCCATTGAATCGCGGCGCCCCGTCGAGCATCGTCACGATCTCCGACCCCGGACGCCCCGAGCCGTGACCCCGCACGAATACCGCCCCCCCGTCGCCCCCGCCAAAGGAGCCCACCAGGTTGAAGCGCGAAACCGACACCCCCGGCACCCGGCGCAGCGCCGCCGCCAAGTCGCCCGCGTTCATCCCCTCGATCTGCTCCTGCCCGACCACGTTCACCAGCGAGCCGTCCGTCCGGATCGCGGCCTCCTCGAGCACCGGACTCGCCTCGACGACCACTTCGTCCAACTGCCTCACGGGCTCCGCAGCAGCGGAGAACGAAAAGGTGAGTGTGATGAATCCTGCAATTCGTGTTATTCCTGTTCGCATCTTCATTAGTGTTTGTCGTTGATGGTTGAGCCTTCCGGAGTCTCACCCGGCCACGCCGGCGACACTCAGGCCGCCGTGGGCGACCCCCTTCAAAGTAGTGAGGTTGCGCGCCAGTTCTTCGAGTCGCCGGGCCTCGCCCTTGACCAGCAGCACCTCCATGCACAGGGCGTGGCTCAGGTGGAGATGCACGGAAGTCGTGATCTCGTGCAGGAATTCATGCTGGATGGCGGTCAACCGCGCCTGCAGGCCCCGCTTGTGGTGGTCGAAGATCAGGGTGATCGTTCCGGCGACCGAACCCTTGTTGCGCTTCGCGCGGTGTTTCACCAGCCGCCCCCGGATCATGGCAGACACTGCCTGCGAACGGTTTCCATAACCCTCGTCGACGATCATCCGGTCGAGCTGTTCAACCAACCCGGCATCAACGCAGATGCTGAAGCGGCGTTTTCCAGGCATGGGCAGGAGCGGGCGAGATTCGGTTGCGAGCAGGGTTGGGTGTGAGTTTTTTTCCCTTTCTTCCCACTGACCGCCAGTCCGCAGCAAGATATGCGGGCTAATTCGCAATTCACGTCTTGAAGTCCCGCAGTTCGAAGGCGACCCACCCGATGACGAAGAGGGTGGCGTTGAGGCCGCCGAGGAAGGCGTAGCTTTCGACCAGTTTCGGCCATGAGAGGTGGTTTTCGAGGGCAAAGACCCAGTTGCTCATGCGGAAGGTCACGAAGAATTCCTCGTAGGGTTTGAAGAACGGGAACTCCTGCAGCACGAGGTCGACGAAGAGGACACTGAGAGCGAGGATGGTGGCGGCGGCGGGCTTGATCTTCAGGCACGAAAAGGCGAATCCGATGGTGGAGAGGGTACACATGCTGGCCCCGATGAGGACGGCGGCGAGGGCCAGGCGGGTTGCGCCTTCGCCCCACTCCGGGAAGATGGCGAAGACCTTCATCTTGTAGCTCCAGACGAACAAGCCGCCGTCCCAGCCGAGGGCCGCCACCGCCATGAGGAAGCCGGAGATCCCAACGAAGATCACGAAGGTGACGGTGTAGATCACCGCCGCGACATACTTCAGGAGGAGGATCCGGAAGCGGCTGATGGGCCTGGACAGGACGAGTCGCAGGTTGCCGTCCTCGCATTCCTTGGCCACGATATCGCCCGAGACCAGGGCGAAATAGATGGCGCCAAGCAGGAACATGCTGAATCCCATGACGGCGTAAGTGATCGTCAGGGAGGTGTAGTAGTTCTCGAAAGAGAGGTTGTTGACATCGAGCAGCTCCTTCATCCCGGCCTTGCTGCGCTCGAGCTGAAAGACAAGGAGGAGGACGATCTCGAAGACGAGAAAGACGGCGTATCCGATGTAGGTGCGACGGCGCGAGAAGAGTTTCTTCAACTCCCCGCCCAACTGGACCACGAAGAGCTTCACGATTCGGCGGGATTCGTCATTTCCAAGTAGAGATCCTCGAGCGAGCGCCGCGCCGGCGACAGCTCGCGGAGATCCGCGCCGGCCGTTACCACCCTTCGGGCCACCTCCGCGGGGTCGGTCCCCGCCGGGAACGCGGTGCGTCCATCCCCGAGATCCTCGCCGCCCAGTTCGCGGAGCACCCCTACGACCCGGTCCGGCGGCCCGGCATCGATCCTCAGGAGGACCCGCTCGTCGGCGATGCCTGCAAGATCGCCCTCGTAGACCAACCGCCCCTGCCGGATGATCGCGACCCGATCGCACATCTGTTCGACCTCCGGCAGGAGATGCGAGTTGAAGAGGACCGTCATTCCGCGCTCGGCCCGGAGCCGCAGCACGAAATCCCGAAACCACTTGATGCCCTCCGGGTCGAGCCCGTTGGTGGGTTCGTCGAGCAGGAGGACTCGGGGCTCCGGCAGGAGGGCCTGGGCCAGGGCCAGCCGCTGCCGCATCCCGTGGCTGTAAGCGCCCACCTTCGATCTGATGCGTTCGCTCAGGCCGACCTGTGCGACGATCTCCCTGGCCGCCCTCGCGTCGAAGCCCCCCGAGTAGGTCATGAGCACCCGCAGGTTGTCCCAGCCACTGAGGTAATCATAGAACGAGGGGGATTCGAAGATGGCGCCGGCGCGGCGGAGGGCTGCAGAGCGGTGTTTCTGAACCGAGATGCCCTCGATCCGGGCCTGCCCGGCGTTGGGTTTCACCATTCCGAGGATGATCCCCAAGGCGGTACTCTTGCCGGCTCCATTGTGACCCAGGAGGCCGAAGACCTCGCCCCGGCTCACGGTGAAGCTGATCCCGCGGAGAGCCGGCTTGCGGCCGAACTTCTTGCGCAGCCCATTCACTTCCAGCATCGTTCGGCTACCGCCGTCCGGCGCGGAAGTCGACCTTGTCCGAGAGATGGTAGTCGGCATAAAGCATGTTGACCCCGTCCGGTTTCCCGTGGAAGGCCTCCTTGTCGATGACGAGCGGCACCCGGGGCGGCTGGTTCTCGATCCCGAGGAAAGACGTCTGCAACCGATGTCTCCCGCTTTGGGTGCTGTTCCAGAGGTAGCTCGATCCGCTCGCCTTGAAGACCTCGCGATCCGCCGGACAGTGGAAGACCTCCGCACTTGGGAGGTAATCCTCCAGCGCCGTCTCCAGCACCGGGACCGGCTCATCGCGTGACGCGCGGGCCATCTCGATCTCCGGATACCGGTTCGCATGGTCAGAGAGGTAGGCCTCGATCCCCACCCCGATCTCCCTGAGATTCGAGAGGCAGCGCACCTGGTGCGAGTTCCGCACCATTCTCACCGTCACCGGCCATGCCACGCCGACCAACACCACGATGACACCGAACACAACGAGCAGTTCCACCATCGTGAAGGCCCTCCCGGCCTCCCTCGTCTTCCATTCTCCACTTCTCATCCGTCATCCGTCATCCGTCCTTCGATATTCGCCGCGCTAGTGTTCCCAGCCCTGTCTCCGCAATCCCTGCATCATTTCGTTGATGGCATCCATCAGCGGCGCGAGCTCGATTTTGGTTTCGGCGCTCGTTTCTTCGAGGTAGGTGCGGAAACCCTCGCGCACCATCTTATCGAGCATTTCCTTGCCGAGGCGCTGCATGCGTCCGAAGTCTTCCTCCGCCATCCCGCTTTCGAAGTCCTCGAGGCTTTTCTCCACGAACGCTCTTTGCTGTTCCTTCGACAAGCTGTCGAAGGCCTCCATCCACCTCGACATCGACTCCGAGACGGTGAGATCGACGAAGAGGACTCGCTCCCGCGGGGAGAGCCTCCAGAAGAAGTCTTCGGCCACCCGCTCGCGCCGGGCTCGTTCGCGCTCCTTGAAATCGAGTTGGTTCACGAGCTTCGCGATCCTCCGGATCTCCCGTTCCCGTCGCCCGGCGACGGGGCCTGACGGCTCGTCCCCCCGCCCCGACCAATCCTCGAAGGCAGCCCGGTCGACGGCGGTCTGCACGCTTTCGGCCGTGGTGCGATAGCTGCGGGCGATCGACTGGACGGCGAACACCACCGCCCACGCCACGGCGCAAACCACCACTCCTCGAAGGACAACGCGCAGCTTCATGGGACGCGTCCAAGCTAACCGCTGCGCGCGGTCCCGCAACCGGCAATCACTTCTTCCCGAGTCCCTCCTTCAGCTCCGCGATGGTGGTGGCTTTCAGCAACACCGCAAGGAGGGCGTAAACCGTCGCGCCGAATCCCACCACCAGCGCCAGCGCGCCGAGGCGAAGCCACGCCTCTCCGGCGAACCACGGCGCGAGCGCCCGCGCCCCGGCCCACACCGCGGCGCCCATGATGATGCTGGCCAGCAGGATGCGGATCAGCTTCCGCCGGTCCTGTTTGCCGATCGGGATGAATCCCCGCAGCCCGCGCCACAGGAGACAGACATTGACCCATGCCGCGATGGCGGTGGCGAGGGCAATTCCGACGTGGCCGTATCCTGTCGGTCGCAGGGCGGTGAAGAGGATCAGGCTGCAGACGATGTTGGCCGCCACCGTGATGCCGGCCATGATCATCGGCGACTTGGTGTCCTCCCGCGCGAAATACCCGGGCTGCAGGACCTTCACCAGCACGTAACCCGGCAACCCGAGGGCGAAGCCGGCCAGCGCCCAGCCGGTCTTCAGGGCGTCGTCGGGGTTGAACTTCCCCCGCTGAAAGATGGCCGAGATCAGTTCCTGGTTGATCACGATCATCGCCACCGCGGCGGGCGCCGTCAGGAGCATCGCGAATTCCATGCCCTTCGTGATGCTCTCGGCCGCTTCCCGCTCCCGGCCGCTGCGAAGCTTGCGGGTCACCTCCGGCAGGAGGACCACGCCCAGCGCGATCCCGATCACGCCAAGCGGGAGCTGGTTCACGCGATCGGCGAGGTAGATGAACGAGATGGCGCCCTCCTGGAAGGAAGCGATGACGTTGCCCACAAGGAGATTCACTTGCTGGATGCCCGCCGCGAGGACCCCCGGCCCCATGAGGATCATGAGCCGTTTGAGTTCCGGGGTCCACGACGGGCGCACCACGAACATGGGGGCTTTTTGAAGCCAGCAGTTCGCCCACAAGGCCGCAAACTGCAGGAAGCCCGCCACCGCCACCGCCCACGCAAGGACCGGGCCCGGCACGAGTTCCAGCTTCCAGATCAGAAGGAGCCCCGCCAGCAACGTGAGGTTCAAGATGATCGGCGCCGCGGCCGGCATGCCAAAAACCCGAAACGTGTTCAGGACCCCGCTGAGCTGCGCCGCCAGCGCCATGAACAGCAGGTAGCAGAACATGATCCGGGAAAGCTGCACCGTCAGCCCGAAGGTGTCGGGGTGGTTCCGGTAGACCCTGATCCATGCCCGCGGAACGGTCGCCTTGCTGCGCGAGACCACCATGCGTCCTTCGAGCCGCGAGAAGCGATGCCCCTTCGGGAGGACGATGCGCCCAAGGCCGTCGGCCGCGAGGCGGTAAGCCCCCGCGGCGGGTTTCAGCCCCTCGAGTTCGAAGTCCCCCGGCAGGACGGGGGTGGCGGGACGCCCTTTCTCGACGAGGCGCAGGTTTTCGATCCCGACGCGGTTCGTCCAATGTCCGGCGGCGGACGAACTTCTGCCCTCGATCTGGAAATAGACATCCCGCGCGCCGCGGGTGTTGATGTTGATACGATAATCGGCGTGGCCGGCGCCGACGTGCGCGAGGTCCCGCTCGAATTTCGGCAGGAACCCGGGAACAACCGCCGCCATGATCCAGTGCATGCAGGGGATCGCGACCACCGTCAGCACCCCGAGAACCGCCAGAAGCGACGAAAACGCGTTCCTCGCAAAATCCAACGCCGCGGAACGATCCTCCCGGGCCAGCTTCCTCCCGAAGAGCGGCACAAAGGCGGCATTGAAGGCCCCCTCGCCAAAAATGCGCCGAAACATGTTCGGAAACCGGAAAGCCGCGAAAAACGCGTCCGTCACCATCGACACCCCCAGCAGCCACATCAGGATGACATCCCGCAGAAAACCCAGAATGCGGCTCACAAGGGTGAACCCGGAAACCGTCATCAGCGATCGCAACATCGGATCGGAGGATGCCGAAGGGCGCGAGCCCCTGCAAGGCAAGGAGATCGATTCCCCCGGAAACCATTCGTCATTTCCCGGCCGCGGCGCGCCGGAGGCGGTCCATGATGGCGCGGCCGAGCCCGGCCTCGCTGACGGGCTCCGCGACGATGGCGTCGGCGCCGCCGGCGTCGAGGCGCCGCAACGCGAAGAAGAAGCGCACCGCGGCCTCGGCGAGCTTTCCCCGCCCCGGGCTGAGGACTTCGACCCCGGCCCACTCGTGCCGGTCGATGTACCCGTCTTTCGGGTCTCCCCGGTAACTGAGCAGGGCGTACTTCTTGCCGGGCTCCGGAAAAAAGTCGTCGGGGCGATCAAACAGGAGCAAGGGGGTCCGCGGGGCGTAATGCGACTCGAACTGCCCCGGCGCCTCCGGATGGTCCGTGACCCGGCACCCCTTCACGACCCGGCCGAACTTGCGGAGTTGCTCGCTGGTGACCGGACCGGGCCGCAGGACGCGGAGGACCGGACGCTTCTCGCCGGGTTCGATCGCGACGATGGTGCTCTCGAGCCCTTCCGCACAGGCGCCCCCGTCGATGATGAGGGGGATGCGCCCCCCCAGTTCGCTCGTCACGGCGGCCGCCGAGGTGGGACTGATGCGCCCGAATCGATTGGCGCTGGGCGCCGCCAGCGGACGGCCCAGTTGCCTCGCGGCAAGGCGCATCACTTCGTGCTTGCTGACCCGCACCGCCACCGTCGGCAGGCCGCTGGTGACGATGTCGGGAATCTCCTCCGACTTCGGCAGCACGAGGGTGAGCGGGCCGGGCCAGAAGGCGGCGGTGAGCCGGCCGGCCACCGCGGCCGTCTCCCGGGGGACCGCCGCCGCCTTGCCGAGGTCCGAAGCCTCCGCCAGATGCACGATGAGAGGATCAAAGGCGGGCCGCTCCTTGACTTCGAAGATCTTCGCCACCGCGGCCGGATTCGAGGCGTCGGCCGCGAGCCCGTAGACGGTCTCGGTCGGCAGGGCCACCACCCCGCCGTCGCGCAGCACCTTCACCGCCTCCGCCACCGCCGCCCGCCAGTGTTCGAGATCCGCAATCTCAATCCGCGTCTGCATGTGCATGGGGCCTCCTAACAAAACACACCGCGCCCGTCGAACCCTGGTGCTTCGGTTGCCCCGGCTTTCCCCTCGTGGCCGCCGCGGCCTGCCCTGCCGGTGCCTCCGGCGAAGGCCGGTCCCCGGCGGCGTTGGCCCCGCGGCCTTCGGCCCCGAACTTCCCCCGCCTCGAAGGGTAGACAACGAGCGCCGGGCCGGACTACAGTGTGTCGAGCAACGCGATCATGCCCGAGCCTCCCCTCGAAAACATCGTTCTGATCGGCTTCATGGGTTCCGGGAAGTCGACCATCGGCCGCGAACTCTCGCAATTGCTGGGATATCCGCTGCTCGACACGGACGCCCTGATTGTCGAGCGGGACGGCCGGCCCATTCCGCGGATCTTCGCCGAGTCGGGCGAAGAGGCGTTCAGGGATCTCGAATCGGCAGTCCTCGCGGATCTGCACGCTGGCGGGCCCTCGCATCGCGTGATTGCCACCGGCGGGGGCATCGTGACGCTCCCGAAGAACCGGCGCCTCCTTCGGAGGCTGGGATACGTCGTCTGGCTGATGGTCACGCCGAAGGCGGTCCTGCGCCGCACCTCGCGGAACAAGCAACGTCCCCTGCTGAACAATCCCGACCCAACGGGCACGATCTCCCGCCTCCTCGAAGAACGCACTCCCCTCTACCGCGAGACGTCCCACCTCGCGGTCGAAACCGATTCCCTCAACTTCCCCGAAATCTCGGCCGGCATCATCGAGTCGGCGCGGTATTTTTTCGGGCGAAGCAAGTAACGGGGCGCAGCTCTGCAGCCTCCGGAAGGCGGCCGAACGACAACGGCGACGGGAGCGGATCACGAGGGACGCTTCGCTCAATCCTTGACCCTTCCCCTTGTGTGCGCCCGGCATGGGCGCGGACCAGAAGGAGTTCAAGTTGTCGGCTAGGGTCTTTGATTCAGCCACTACCTCGGAACCAGAACATCCTGGATAGCGGCGCATTCAAGAGCCGGACCACGCGCAATCTCG
>CAYPUM010000012.1:0-20401 GCA_964413545.1 uncultured Roseibacillus sp.
GGAGGAAACGATGTAGCGCCGTTCCTCCTGCTTGTACATCGGGTGGTGCGGTCCCATGAGGCGGGAGACGTTGGCATCGCTGCCGACCAGCGCGTAGACGTCTCCCAGCTCCGAGACCTCTTCGAAGAACCGCACGTGGCCCGAGTGGAACCAGTCGTAACAGCCCGTCACGACGACTTTCTTCCGGCCCGGGGTGGAGGGGCGCGGTTCGAGGCCGGGTTCCGGGAACGAATCCCGGCGAAGGTTCGGGATCACTTCGTATCGCAGGCCCCGGGCCTCACAGTGGGCTTTCCTGGCCGGGGTGTCGTGGTCCTCGTCGACCACCCAGAGGTCGGGTTCGAGCCCGGCGAGGTCCGGCAGTTCATCGGGGCCGAATTCCCCCCGGGGGACCTGCACACCGCTTACGTGTCGGAGGTTCTCGAGGAAGTACTTCCGCTCGGCGAGCGGGAACTTCGGGTTGGCGCCGGTGAGGGCGCGGACCTGCTCGTCGGTCCAGAGGAGAACCTGAAGCTCGCCCATCCCCGCCGCCTGCTCGAGGAAGCGGATGTGACGCGAACGGGCGTCGTCAAAGCTGAGCGAGACGACTGGAACGCTCATGGCGGACTAAAGCCTCACCCGGATACTGAAGGCGCCGGGCACGGGGGTTTCGGAAATGACGAACAGATAGCCGCCCCCACAGCCCGAGAACATCGCACCCGGGTAACGGTCCTGATAGTATTCGAGAAGCGCCGGCAGGTCGAGTTGGATCGTTTCGTGCCGCACGGTCGACGGGACAAGATGCTCCCAGCAGGCCATGCACTCGTTCATGGAAGAGCCGAGGCCGCCGGTGTCCCTTGATACGATGGCGGTGAAGCAGTCCCTTCCACTGCGACCGAGGCGGCCGATCCACTCCGGGTCGAGGTTGAGGTCCACCAAGGGGGCATACGCGGGAGGACGCGGCTCGACGGGAATGACGTGAAGCACGCCCTCGAGCCAGCGCGCCACCTCGGGATCGCGGTTGGTCTCGATGTGGACCGGAAAGACCCCTCCGCGGTGCGCGAAGTCGTAGTCGAGCCGGTTGATGCCGGGATAGATCAGCCCGATCATGTCCTGGCTCCCGGAGGGGGCCTGCCTGTCATGGTTCTCCGCTTCGTAGAGTTCCTCGACGAGCGTTTCGGGGTCGCGGTCAGGAAGACCGCCCCCCCACAATTCGAGGGCCACCTTGCGGGTGCCGGTGGCGATCCCGGCCCGTTCCATCCACCGGAATTCCGGGGCCACGCCGGCCACCACCATCGATCCCGGCGGATCGGGATTGAGCTTCGAGCAGAAGGGCTGGTCGATCCAGCCGCCGGCGAGGGCGACGCGGTAGGGAAAGTCCCCCACTACGTTCGCCAAGGTGCTCTGGAGTCTTCGTTGCAAGGACTTTCAGTCCATGTTCCATTGCCGTTCGGTCTCCGGGATCGCGACGGCTCTGGCATCGAGCAGGAGGGCGAAGGCGAGGCGGTCGTCGTCCGGGATGCGAATGAAGCCGTCCTCCATCTGGTACTTGGAGGTCAGGAACTTGCGTTCCTCGAGCGGGAGTTCGTAAAGGTCGACCACATGCATGCTCCAATCCGCGAAATGGCGGCGGCTGATCTGCTCGTAGGACAGAAGGGTCACGTTGGTGTGCCGCTTATCCTTGATGATCTCGTGGAAGAGCGGGTTGACCGCCTCCGCCGGCCCCTCGAGGACCTGGAGGAAGTGTTCGCCCGAGAGGATCAGGAGCCCCGTGATCTCCTTGGACTTGTTCTTGCGCGCGCTCTTTGCGGCGAGTTCCTGCAGGGACTGATTCGAAAGCAGATCCCACGAGGTGTCGCTCCGGTAGACGAGGCGGCACTCGACTCGGTTCGATCCTGCCGGTTGCTTGGTTGCCATCGGCTGAAGGGAGCGCAAGAACGACGCTCGACGCGACCGTAGAGCGCGCGGCGCGCGAGGTCAAGCGCACCTGCGGAGCGGATCGGCGTCCGCCGGGCGAAGCGCCCCGGGCTTCCGGGGGGGGCATCCGTAGAGTTCGTAGCGGCGCCGTCGATCTGCCGCGTCAATCCGGAAGCGATGGAGTTTCCAACCGCGATGGCGCAGGGAGCGCACAAGATGCGACTTCACCGGCTACTTGGCGTCCTCGGCCATGCGGTTGAGGATTTCCTCCCACGGGGTGCCGGCGTATTTGGGCGCCTCGCGCTTGCAGGCGGCGGAGGTCTTCTCGGAGGAGGACCCGCCGCCGAAGTGCTTCTGGGCGAACTCGCCGACTTCTTCGAGGCCCTTTGCGTAGAGCTTGTTGGCTTCGTCCTCGCCGAGCGCGGCGTGGGTGTCGGCGAGATCCGGGGCCTTGACGTCGCGGTCGACGAGAAAGCTCGTCCACATGTAGGCGCGCATGGGATTGCTTTCCCTGCACTCCGCGATGAGCGACGCCACCTGGTGCACGTAGTGGGCGTATTCCTCCCGGTAGCCGGACTGATTCCGGATCAGAAAGACGCCGTTGAGATGGGTGATGGCGTCGTCGCAGAGTTCATCACCGGCCCAATCATGATTTCCGGGGAAGTAGCGCAGGAGGCAGTCCTTGTTCTTGTAGCCTTTGAAGGAGCGCGCCATGTCGCTGCGGTTGAAGCAGTTGGTGCCGCAGAGGCCGTAGACGACCTGCTTGGAGTTGCCCGCCCCGCCGCCGGCGGCGCAGGGGATGACGCCGGCGATGTGGTCGTGTTGCCGGGCGGTGGCCAGCGCCATGCGGGCGCCGCCGGAATAGCCGGTGGTGTAGATGCGATCCTCGTCGATGGGAAGCGTTTCGGTGACATGTGTCATCATGGTGTCGACGGCCCCGAACCATCCGGCGAAGCCGTTCTTGGCGTTCTTCGACACGGCGATGATCCAGCGGTTGCGCTCGGCCCCCGGGCGGTAGCGATTGATGTCGCCCTGCGATCCGCCTCCGGGATTGATGACGAAGACGACGGGATGCTTCGCGCCCTTGCGGAGGCTCTCGGGGAGATAGAGGAAGTAGCTGAACTCGTCGCTGCAGGAGATCTCACCGGTGGGCTGGCCGAGGGGGTGGGGGAGGTCGCCGGCGGCCTCGCCCTCGGGAGGCGGAGGCGGCCCGGCCTCGGGGTCGGGGATTCCGAAGTGCTCGCGGAGCGCGACCTGGTCCTCCTTGGTGAAGGTGTCCATGGTGACGGTCACCTTCTTGCCGTCGGCGCGCTGCAACTGGACCCGGTCTCCGGAGACCTGCAACGCCCTCGCTTCCACGGTGTGTCCGGTCTGGGCGTGCCATTCGCGCAGCTCGGTCGGTTCCGCGCCCCCCGCCACGGCGATGAGGAGGGGAAGCAGGGCGGCACAGGAAAAAACCGTCTTCATGAGTTCGATGGTCGCGGTGTGGAACGCCCGCGGCGTAAGGCATCCGGTGCGATGAATCAAGCCCGCTTTCGCGAAAGCCACGTCACCCCCCGTCGCGAACGTCCGTCATTCGGGTTGTTTCCTCCGCAAGAGCACCGACCATGCGAGGGCGCCCTTCCCCTGTGGGTCGAGGGCTCCGAACCGGACCGTGTCGAGGCGCAGGAAATCGAAGTCCGCCATGAAATCAGCGCGGAGATCCTCCTCCTTCACACGCGGGGGGCCATAGTGGCGCTCTTCGTTGGCGTTACCGGCAATGACAAGGAGCTGCGCGCCTGGCTTCGACAACCGCCTCACGGCTTCGACGTATCCCTTGGCGTTGCCACGGCGGACCCCGTGGTAGCAGCCGCGGTCGTAGACAAAGTCGAACGGCGCGAGGCCGGCCGGTGGCGCCACGACGTCGGCCAGCATCCAGCGGACCTTCCGGTTCGCCTTTTCGGCCTTCGTTCTGGCGAGGTTCAGCGCGGTGGGAGCGATGTCGATGGCGGTGACGTCGAACCCTTTTCCGGCAAGATAGAGAGCGTTGGTCCCGGTGCCGCAACCGAGGACCACGGCACGACCGGGCTTGATCTCCCCGCTCTCCACCGCCGTCCGCAAGTGGATGCAGGGGACGCCCGTGTCCCACGGCGGTTTTGAATCCCTCTGGTAAGCGGCATCCCAGCGTGCGAGAAGACGCCTCCCTTGCTTGCCGGCCGGCAGGATCCCGTCCGGCAGGCGGCGCTCCGGCAGGAGCGGGGTTCCGTCGGTCGATTCGATTGCGATCCGCCCCGAACGATCCGGTTCGGCCGGAAGGACGAGGCGCATCCTGCGGCCGCCGCCGTGGACCGTCAGGCGGACCTCCGTCCCGCTTTCGGCTTCGGCTTGCACGCCCACCTCCTTGTCGTTGCCGGGGGCCCGATAGAGGGCGAATCGGCGCTGGATCTTGCGCCCGCCGGGGAGGGTCCTTTGGAGTTCAACGGTGTCGGCGGGTTTGCCGAGCTTGTTTGGCGCCGGCGGGAAGAGTTCGACGAGCAAAGTCCCGGGACGGAGGAAGAGGTAGCGGGTGCGGATTGTGTCACGGTCCCGGCCGGGATCGCGTTCCTTCGTTGGCGACGCTTCGGCGGCGAGGTAAACGAAGTGGGCATGCTCTTCAAACGCAAGGACCGCCTGCGGCTTCGGCAGAGCCTCCGGCAACCACGGAACCAGTTCAAGGAAGCGGCTCGCGGCCTGCTCGGTTCGCGGCTGGCTGGCGAGCGCGAGGATCGGGACACCGGCCGCCAGCGCTGCTGCGAGGAGGAAGAGAAAGCGCCCGGTGATCGCGGTCCTTGAGGTCCTGTCGGTTGCCATGACGTCTTTTGAACGACGTCCATGGGGCTCCCTTTTCAAAATGTGACCCCCATCATTTCCCCTACAGGTCAAGAGCCTGTCTTTGTTATCGGGTTTTCTTGTTCTGACATCTTCGCCACCGACCTCAGGAGGGCGCGTTTGGTCGTGAGTTCGGGATAATCTTCCGCGATTTTCTTCAGCTCCGCCAAGGTGCTTTTGTCCGCGATCTTGCCGAGGGCGACGGCGGCTTGTTCGCGGACGCTCGAGGCGTTGTCCAGATCCTTGACGGCCTTCATCAGCGCGGGGACCGCCTTTCTTGCCTTGAGTTCGCCCAGCGACCATGCGGCGGCAGGCCGGTAGAACGGGCGCCAGACTTTGTAGATGATGTGAGTGGGGGGCGGATTCAAACCGAGCGCGGTTTCCGTCGGATCCTTCTCCAGCATGTCGATGAAGAGGTTGATGGCTCCGGCGTCGCGGAGGCGGCCAAGGGCGCGGGTCAGCATGAAGCAGGTCCAGGACCGGGTTTCCGACGGGTCATGAGACCGGCAAGTTTCCAGGACGGCACGAATCCGATTCGCGTATTTCACGTCAGTGCAGGCGATCGACAGGACTTGCGCCGCGCGCGCCTGCGCGGAGTGCTTTCGAATGTGGCCTTCGTTATGCGGCGCGTGGGACACCGCTGCCTTCAAGTCGGGATCGGCCGGGCCCGCCGCTGATTTCTCACCGAGCACCGCCAGGCAGGCTTCGACAACGTCGCCCATTCTCCCGCTGTCCGCGATGACTCGCGCCACCAGTTTCTCGTAACTGTCCAGTTCGTAGAGGAGGCCTCGGTCCTTGTCTGAAGGCACCGATTGCACGATCTGTCCGGCCAGCGGCCCGGTTCCCCTGCTTTTCATGCGTTCGAGCGCCTCGAGCATCCGGAAATAGATGGGGGAGGCTTGCGCGCTCCTGAGCCAGCCGTGTTCGCCGGTATGGATGACGTGAGTCTCGAAATTGCCCAGTTTCGGGAATGCCGTCAGAATGGCTTTCTCCGCCTCCGGGCCGCCGATTCGTCCCAGCGCCTCGGCTGCGGTTGCGGCGAGATAGGTTGGCTTCTGATTGAAGCCGCCCTCGTTCCAGCCCCCCTTGCCGCGACGGTTCAGGTTGGCGTTCATGATGGCGACGAGAGCGGGTATGGCTTCCCGGTCCTGCAGATAACCGAGTGAGCGCATCGCCGCCATGAGAATCCGGAGTTCGCCCTTCGGGCTCTTTTGCAGGTAATCGCGGATCGCTTTTCTTCCGGCCGGCCCTCCCACATGCCCGAGGGCCTCGATGGCCATGTGCACGTCTTGATGGTCCTCCCGAGACATCTTTTCGATCAGGGCCTGTTCCATCGCGTTCCAATCCGTTCCGCCTTCGGGGCTGCCGGTCAAATGTTCCAGCGCACCGGCGGCGGCCGTGGCGACGGTGAGATTCTTGTCATTCAGCAATGCCATGAGGGGTTTGACCGCGTCGCGGTTTCCGCAGGCGGAAAGCGACAGCGAGGCCGCACAGCGCATCTCCGGCCGAGGATCGGACAGCGCCTTGATCAGTCTCGGAACCGCGGACCTGTTGCGCAGAATTCCAAGGCGGCGGATGGTGGACAAGCTCGAGTCATCCTCGACATCGTGCAAGGTGATGGCCACGACTTCGCGGAACTTGTCCAATTGCAGATTGGCGATGCCGCCATTGGCGCCGTTGTTGGCCCTGAACCGGTGCGGGTCGCCCTGGCCTGTCAGCTTCAGCGGCTTGCTGCGGAGCGCCATGGCGGGGGTCATGCCGGGCGCCTCGTCCGGCGGGGCATGACAGCCCACGCAGGCCCGCTGTTCGCCGGGCCGGGTGTAGATCCACGACAGCTCGTTGATGACCGCCCGCCCTTCGCCGTCCACCGCCTGCAGCGCCAGGGGGCGGTCAGCGGGGACCTCCACGTAAATCGAGCCGTCTTTCGCAACGGGCACGGTTCCCAATTCAACGCCAACGGTCCCGATGTGCACGTAGATGGCCTTGGTGGGCTCGAGGGTAAACGGGCGTCCCTCGTAAACGCGCACTGCCTTGATCCGCCTGGTGTCCGCCGCCGTGTGCTGTGTGTTCAGGACGTTCTGACAATAGAGGAAGCCCGTCTTGTCAATCCGCCGCTCCATTTCGGGATTCACCAACGACGGACTGACGGACGGTTTCCTGCGCTTGCCGAGGTGGACGACCGAGTGGATGCCGTTCATGGAGAACACGGCCTTCCGGCTGTTGTCCCGGGGGTCAAAAACAATGATCTGGTCTTTTCGCAGCGAGGTGCACAGCAGGCGGCCATCGGGCAGGGGCGACAGATCGAAGGGCAGAAAACCGTTGCCGATCGATTGGCCGGTCAGAGAGGCGGAGGTGACGAGGCCTTTCTGGTTGATGGCGGCCACCCGTCCATCGGGCATGGGGGCGGGACTGCCCATGCCGTACCTGCGCAGCCAATTCATGGCCGGTTCCGCGGCTGCGTCGCGATCGAGCCCGACGCCCTTGCGCCCCGGTCCGATGATCACCTGCCCGGCCGTGCCATCCAACCGGGTCTGGTGAAGATGCGCCTCGACCTTGGCGCGTTCGAGGAAATTGTCGGAACGGATAAAGGCGAGCGATCCGTCCGCGGTCACGCGCGGTTCGCGGTCCGCCACGATGTGATAAGTCAAGGGCCTGATGTTCGATCCGTCCGGATCGCAGGTGAACAGGCAGGAAGCGTATTTTGCGTGGTATTCCTCGCGGCTGCCGAGGCGGGTGGAACTGAACGCGATCCGTCCGTCAGGCAATTCCATCGGGTCGTAGTCGTGAAATGGTCCATCCGTAAGCTGGACGATGGCGCCCTCCCGTCCCGGGGCGCGGGCGCCTTTCCCGGTCATATCGATCTTGTAAAGATGAAAGTAGGCTTCTCCGCCCTTCACCATCGTGAAATAGACGGTCTTGCCGTCGTAGGAAACGCTGGGCGACCCGACGGTGCCCCGGCCGGCGTCGCACAGCAGCGTCTTCTCGCCATCCGGCCGCAATGGCACGAGGCTCCAGAGCTGTCGCCCCAGAGCCGCCGGAGTCATGGGATCCATCTCGAAATAGGCTCGCGTTCCTCTGATGTTCTGATGATAGATGGGCTGGCGATTCACGTTCAGACCGACTGCGGCGCCGACAAAAACCACGCCATTTTTGTAGACCGGTTTCTCGAGTTCTTCGTCGTCCACGTCGACGACGGGCGGCGGGGGAGGGGCCTGCTTGCGCGTTTTCGCTTTGGCGCCAACGGCTGGTTTTCCCCATGGGCCGATGCCGTAGGGGCCGATCACGGCCACCGGGGCCCAACCGGGTCCGGCGACGAAGCCGTTGTCCTTCCAGCCTTTCTCCGGCGTGTCCGTGCTGATCCAGGATTTGTCACTGACCAATTCGCAGGTTTTGCCGTCTTCGAACTGGACGGACAATTTGACCAGAAGCCCGGCTGGTCCCGGGACGGTGTTCGTTGCCTCGACCGCGATGGCGTTTTGCTCGATGACGAGATGCCTGGTCACGTCCACCTTCTGCGGGCGTCTCCATGAGTCGGCCCCGGGATCATTCTGCCCGGCTCTCTTCCCGTTCACGTAAAGAGTCCAGAGGTTGTCGCAGGTAATCAGGAGGTGCGCCTTCTTCGGCTTCTGGCCCGCGGGAAAAGCAAATCCCTTCTGGAAGGAGAAGGTTCCGGCTTCCTGTTCCGCGCCCTTGCGCCAGACCCACTGGGCGCCGTCAAACGTCACGGACGCCGCGGAAACGCTGCCAAACCCGATCAACCAAACCAACAAGCTCCCGAAGACCGGAGTTATGAACCCTTTCCAAGGCCTGGGGTCGTGCTTCTTCATTTCAAGATCGTCCTTTCGATTACCTTCCTTCCAGTCAATTCTTTCAATGACCATCCTTCCGGCAAATGCCGGGAATTCCGCCCTTTTCGGGGCTGGTTTCATGGCGCCTCAGGGCGCCCTTCACCGCCAACCTGCGTCGCTCTCCGAGAGCCATGAAGGTCAGGAGGCTTCGACGAAGGGCATGCCGGGGGTGGAGGGGGCCCGGAGAGGCTCCGCTGCGCTTCGCCGGCCCGGCCGGGGAGGAAGGAAGGGGGGGGCGGGTTGCCCTTCCGTCCGCTTTTCAAGCGGGATTTCATGAGAGTTGCGGAAACGGGTCAAGTCAATGCGTGAAAGCGGAAAACAGGGGTCATTCAACGTTTCATTAATCTCTTCGGATATCATGCGCCGTTTCGGATTGACGGGAACTTCGGGTACGCGTCGGGCGTCTGCGAGATGCTCGTTCAGTCGCACATGGGCAAGGTACACCTCCTGCCCGCGTTGCCCGCGGCCTTGGCCGGCGGTGAGGCGACGGGGCGGCGTGCGCGCGGTGGATACGAGTGGACATGACGTGGAAATCGGGGAGGCTTGTCAAGGTCGCCCTGCGCGGCGTGAGCAACGAGGCCGTCGTTCTCGATCTTGCGATGGTGACGCTTTTTGCTACCCTCACTGCGGGTGGCTTTCGGGTCAGGGCGTCGTGATCTTGGACGATTCCGATTTAGCGTTATCCCAGGAGCCTTCGCCGGCTTTTCCTCCTCGAAAACCCGCCATTCTTATGAAATCCTGGGGAAGAGTTCGTGAGAACCGCGAATGTTGCACCCGCGGGCCGGTCTTATTGGCAAACGGGTGGCATTGCGCCGCCACGGCACCGAACCCTGAAACATCAATGAGCCGCCGCCAGCCGAAACGCGAAGCGCGTGCCAACCGTCACGTGAGCCCCCGTCGGGGGCCGCGGCGGGAGGACCGGTTCGACCTCGACTCGTTTCTCGACAAGACCGAATCTCCGTTCCTCCTGGTCCTTGACGGGGTGCAGGACCCGCACAACCTCGGCGCCATTCTCCGGAGCGCCGAGGGGGCCGGGGTGGATCTCGTCATCGCCCCGAAGGACCGCGCGGTCGGCATCACGGAGGTGGTGCGCCGGGTTTCAGTCGGCGCGGCCGACGTGCTGCGTTTCGTGCGGGTCACCAACCTCGCGCGGACGATGGACCGTCTCCGGGAGGCGGGAGTCTGGCTGGTGGGAACCTCGGACAGCGGGGGAGAGAGCCTTTATGAGGTCGATCTGACGGGACCGTTGGGTTTGGTCATGGGCGCCGAGGGCGAAGGCTTGCGGCGGTTGACCGGCGAGAAGTGCGATCGCCTCGTCAGGATCCCGATGAAGGGGAGGGTGGAGTGCCTCAACGTGAGTGTTGCGACCGGGGTGGTGTTGTTCGAAGCGCTCCGGCAACGTGGGCAGGCCTCGGTGAAGTCGTGAGCGGGGAAGAGGCCGCCAATCTCGCGGAGCCGGTGCGGGTGGTGTCGGACCTGCACCTCGCCCATCCGTCCTGTGTGATTGGCGGGATCCGGGAACTGCAGCCGCTGGTTCACGGCGCGGCGACCGTTGTCTTCAACGGCGACACCATCGAAGCAAGCAGCGCAGCATGGAAGCCGCGGGGACTGGAACGGCTCGAGGAACTCAAGGACCTGTGCGCGGCGGAGGGAGCGCGGCCGGTCTTCCTGCCGGGCAACCATGATCCGGACATCTCGGACCGCGGCTGGGTGCGACTTGCGGGGGAAGCCATCCTCGTGACCCACGGGCACATGATCTACGAGGCCGGCGCTCCATGGAGTTACGAGTATCTCGAGCGCAAGCAACGGGTGCGCGAGATCCTCGCGGGGGCGCACGACTCAGGTCACGACCTCGGCAAGCGCCACCAGAGCGCGCAGCGCATCGCGCGGGCCCTGGCGCCCGGCTGCTTGCGCCGCATGAGCCGCCGCAAGCGCTTCTATGTCCTCTCCGCGCTCTGGCCGCCGGAGCGCCTGTTCAACATCGCGCGGGTCTGGTGTACCCACGTCCGGGAGGCCCGGGGGCTCGTGGAGCGCTTTGCCCCCGAGACCCGCGTCCTTCTCTATGGACACTTTCACCGGTCCGGGGTGTGGCGCCGCAACGGTCGCTGGTTCTGCAACACCGGCGCCTTCATGCCGGGCATCGCCCCGCTTGTCGCGGAGTGGGCCGAGGCCCGCCTCGTCGTCCGCCGCGTCGAACGCTCTCCGGCCGGTTTCTCTCCCGGCCGCCTCGTCGCCAGTATCATCCCGGAATCGTGAGATGAGCCCTGGCTCGCTTCCCTCGATATGCAGGGAAGCGATGAGGAATCCGGTTTCGGATCGCGGCGTGAGCGTGCAGAGAAGGGGCGGGGGATCACGCTTTCCCGGGTTGGCGGGGGGTGTTAGGTTTTTGGCGTGAGACTTTGGATCTGGCCCTTGCTGGGGACGGCTTTGATGGCGCCACGCAACGCGGAGGCCGCGCTGGAAGTGGATTTCGGGTATTCGCCGCCGGAGTGGCGGACGGCGATTTGCCTGCCCGACGATCCGTGCAAGTCGCTTGTGGATCGCAGCGGGCGGTTGCTCTATCACTATCGGAACGGGGGTTACAGGTTCGACACCCGGGTGCGGGTGCAAGTGGCGGAGAACGCGGTGTGGAAGAACCAGTCGTTGCATTCGCCGCGCGTGCCGGTCGTCCGGACTCTCCGCTCGGCGGACGGATTGGAGATTGCGGAGGAAGTGTTCGCGGTCATCGGGGCGGGGGCGCCGAAAGCGCCATCCGGATCGCCACCGCGAAATGACCTCGTCCTGGTGCGGATTGCGAACAAGACGCGGGAAGACCGGACCCTTGCGCCGCGGCTGGTCATCTGGACCACCCTTGACTTCGCCTTTCGGCCCGAAGCGCAACGTGTCGTGGTCAACAAGCACGAGACGATCACGGCGTCCCTCCGGATGACCGGCCTTGCGGAAGAGAAGAAGGCCCGCCGCGTGATTCAGATGGAGCCCCTCAGCATTCCTGCCGGAAAGAGCGCGACCTTCTTCGTCCTCTACAGCGGCGGCGGCTCCATCGTGACGGAACCGCGGACCGTTGAGCAGGCCGTGGCGTGCCGCGAGAGCGCCATTGCGTTCTGGGAGAAGGCGGCGCTGCCTTATGGGCGGGTGGAGGCGCCCGACGCGGGGATCCAGGCGTTGCTCGACTCGTCGATCCGCAATATCTGGCAGGCCCGCGAGATCAAGGACGGCTTGCCCGCCTTCCAGGTGGGACCGGCCTGCTACCGGGGATTGTGGATCGTTGATGGCGCCTTCTTGCTGGAAGCGGCCACCATGCTCGGCGCCACCGGGGAAGCGCGTCATGGCCTGGCGTACGAACTCACCCATCAGCAACCCGACGGGAGCATCAAGGTGATGGAGGATCACTCGAAGGAGAACGGCATTGTGATCTGGACCTGCGTGCGTCACGCGCGGCTCACCCGGGACAAGGACTGGCTGCGATCCGTCTGGCCGCGGCTGACCCGGGTGGCAAAGCACATCCGCGTTCTGCGCCGGGAGACTCTCGACAACGAGACCCGTCTGGACGACGGCTTGATCCCGCCGGGATTCCCCGACGGGGGGATCGACGGCGTTCATGCCGGATACGCGAATCCTTATTGGAACCTGATCGGTCTGCGGGCCTTCATCGAGGGCGCGCGCTGGTTGGGGAAGGAGAAGGAGGCTGCGGCCTGGCAGGGCGAATACGCGGCCTTCATGTCCGCCTTCCGCAAGGCGGCCCGGCGCGACATGGCCAAAGACCCTCGCGGAAACCCTTACCTCCCGGCTCTGATGGGAGCACCGGGCAGGGAGGAACTTCCGCAACGCGGACAGTGGGCCTTCTGCCATGCCGTTCATCCCGGCCGGATCTTCGCCGGGGACGACCCGCTGGTCTGCAACATGCTGGCGATGCTCGAGGCCACCGAACGGGAGGGGATGGTTTACGGGACCGGATGGGATCCGGACGGCATCTGGAACTACTTCGCCTCCTTCTACGGTCACGCCTTGCTCTGGCAGGGCGAAGGGCGCAAAGCTGCGGAATGCCTCTACGCCTTCGCCAACCATGCCGCGCCGGTCATGGTGTGGTGCGAGGAACAACCGCTCCGCGGCGACAAGTTCCACCAGGTCGGCGACATGCCGCACAACTGGGCCAGCGCCGAGTTCATCCGGCTCGTCATCCATTTGCTGGCCCTCGATCGCGGAGACGAGCTGCACCTGCTGGAAGGCTTTCCGCGCGAGTGGGCCGGTCCCGGGATGACGACCCGCCTCAACGGCGTGAACACCCCCTTCGGACCACTGCACCTGTCGGTCCAGGTCGCCCCGGACGGCCGAACCGCCGCCCTCGAAGTCAAACCGCTGGCCGCAAATTGCCGCGCGGTGGTCGTCCACCTCCCCATGGGAGGGACGAGGAAAATCCCCCCCCAGGAAGGCGGCCGGGTAGACTTCCGCGTGACCCCGGAAAGCGACTGACGCGATGACTTGATGGCGCGATGACGCCTCCGAGGCCCGCCCCCCCCGGCGTCATCGCGTCAAGAGGTCATCGCGTCCCCTCCGGCGGGAGAGGCTCCGCGACCCTCTCCCGCCCTTGAAAGAGAACCGTCTCGTCATACCCGGCCTCGCGTGCGAGGGTTGCGGCGCGGGGGAAGTCGCGAGCCACCTCGGCGGGGGCATGGGCGTCGGAGGACAGGACCAGCGGGATGCCGGCCTCCCGCGCAAAGCACAGGATCTCGAACGCGGGGTATTGTTCCGCGCAGGGCTTGTGCCAGCCGGCCGTGTTCAGTTCGACGGCACACCCCGCGTCGGCCGCCGCCGCGAGGGCCGGCTCGTAATAGCGTGCCAGGTCGCCCGGCGGACGATGCCCGAACTTCTTGATCAGGTCGGGGTGGGCGAGCACGTCGAACAGCCCGCTGGCGGCCATGGCGGCGAAGGCGGCCCAGTAGGCGGTCCATGCCTCCCCGACGTCGGTCTGCTCCCACCGGCCGAGCCAACGCGGATTGTCGAAATCCCAGTCGCGGCCGAGATAGTGTACCGATCCGATCAGGTAGTCCCACTCGTGGCGGGCGGCGAGATCTTCGATCCACGGCTCGCAGCCGGGCAGCCAGTCGCACTCGAGGCCGGCGCGGACCGGGAGGCGGCCACCGGCGTGGCGGCGGGCGGCCGCGATCCACTCGAGGTATGCCGGGAGATCGCCTTCCCGCATCCGCCAGTCGTCGAACGGCTCGGGGCGGACGGGGGCGTGGTCCGCGATGCCGTATTCCCGTAGTCCGGCCGCCACGGCGGCGTCGATGAATTCCTCCGGCGCCCCCTCGGCGTGCAGGCAGAGGGGCGTGTGCGTGTGGTAATCGGCGGGCATGGCGGAGATATTTGGGAGATGGAGGTCTTTGGCGTTGTGACCCCGGAGCAGTCTTACTAACGTCCCCCCCTCAGTCGATCGCGCAATTCCGATCGAGATCCGAATCGATTTCGATCGCCGCCTTGCTGACTCGCCTTTTACCCACTTCGATTTCGATCGTTATGAGAGATTCCGGGCTGACAGGATCCGGCGCTGCGGCGCGGGCGTCGGAAGCCGGCGCTGCCTTGTTCGAGGCCGATGGCTTCATCGAGGCTCTGGCGCGCAAGCTGCGGCGGCATCCGAAGCGGATCGTCTTCCCGGACGGCGAGGACGAGCGGGTGGTGCGGGTGGCCGGGGAACTGGTGCGGCGCGAAGCGGCGGTCCCCATGTTGGTGGGCCGGGCCAACGTCATCCGCCGCATGGCGGAAGAGGCGGGCATCGAACTCGAATTCGTCAAGATCCTCGACCCCCGGCACTCGTCGGACGTCGCGGTGTTCTGCCGGTATCTGACCCGCATCGAGCGCTTCCGCGGCCGCGAGATCGAAAACGCCCGCGAGGTGGTCATGCAGCCCCACTACTTTGGGGCGATGATGATCCAATACGGGCACGCAGACGGGCTGGTCGGCGGAAACCTGAGCCTCCCGGTGTCCGTGTTCCGGCCGCTCCTGCAGCTTGTGAAGCCCATGCCGGACGTGCCCCGCGTCTTCGCAACGGCGATCCTGCACGGCGCGCATCTGCCCCACTTCGGGAGCGAAGGGGTGCTCTACCTCGCGGATTGCGGGATGAACCCCGAACCGTCCATCAGTGAACTCGCTGCCATCGCGGTCGAGGCCGGAAAACTGGCGCGCATCCATCTCGGCCGGCGCCCGCGGGTGGCGCTCGTGAGCCATTCCACCATGGGAAGTTCACACCTCCCGGCAGCGGAGCGCGTCCGGGCCGCCACGGAACTGGCGCGTCAGCGCGCCGACGGCAACGAGGTCCGGATCGACGGCGAATTGCAGGTGGACGTGGCCCTCGTGCCCGAGGCGGCGGAAATCAAGCTTTCGCATGTTTCCGCTCAACAGCCCGCCGACGTGCTCGTTTTCCCGAACCTCGACGCGGCCCACGTCGCGTTGAAGCTCCTCCAGCACGTGGCGGGGGCGCGCGTTTTCGGGCCCCTTGTCTGCGGTCTGGGCCGTCCCGCGGCGCAGGTTCCCCGCACCGTCTCGGCCGAAAGCCTGTTGGGCACCGCCCTTGCAGTGGGCGTTGAGGCCATCAAGTTCCACCAGCTTTACCCGGACGGAGAGGTGTGAAGCGGTTCACGCCTTTTCCGGCACGAGGGCGGCGGTCTTCCTGTTGAAGGTGTCGATGACGTTCTTCAACTCGCGCACCTTGCCGGGCATGTCGTCGGCGAGGTTCTTTTTCTCCGCGGGGTCGTTTTCGAGGTGGAAGAGTTCGGGTTTCCTTCCGGTGTAGTACCAGATGAGCTTCCATCCCTCGTGGCGGACGGCGCTGTGGGGATGGATCCTGCCGCGGAAGTGGGGGAAGTGCCAGTAGAGGGTCGTCCGGTCGAGCGTCTTCGTCTTTTCCGTCAGCAACGGAACCATGCTCACGCCGTCGAGGGGGGCCTTCGGAAGCGGCGTGCCGGTCGCTTCGCAGATTGTTGGCAGGAGGTCCGTGCTGATGACCGGGACGTCGCAGGCGGCGCCGGGCCGCACCTTGCCGGGCCAGCGGACGATCTGCGGGATGCGAACGCCGCCCTCGTAGGGAGTCCCCTTGTTCGCCCGGAGCGGCTTGTTGTCGAACAACCCTCCGTTGTCGGAGGTGAAGATGACGAGCGTCCGGTCCGCCAGCTTCTTCTCGTCGAGATAGTCCAGCACCCGGCCCAGCGCGATGTCCAGGGCGTGCACCATGGCGGCATACTTGTTCTTTCCGCCCGGCGACTTCGCGACGAGTCCGGCAGGGGCCTGGATGGGACCGTGTACTTCGTACGGCCAGAAGTTCACGTAAAAGGGGCGGCCCGGGTCGCGGCCTTCAAGGAAGGCGATCACTTCGTCCGCCTCGCGGAAAGCGAGATACTCGCCTTCCTTGCGAGGTTTCATGTGAGGCATGTTTCCGCCATACGGGTCGAAATATCCCTTGTAGGGATGGCCCCACTCGCCCCCGCCCCGGTTGAAGTCGAATCCCTGCTCCTGCGGGTAGAACTGCTCGCGGCCGAGGTGCCACTTGCCGACGTGGGCGGTCGAGTAACCCGCCTCGTTCAGCACTTCGGCGAGGGTGTCGACCTCCAGACGCAGAAACGGCTGGTTGTGCGCGACGCGCACTCCTTGCTTCGGCGCTGTCAGGGTGGGGGTCCAGCCGGCGGGCGTCTTCCGGGCCCGGTTCGGGCGGATCCAATCCGTGACCTTGGTGCGTGCCGGATACTGGCCGGACATGATCGCGGCGCGGGTCGGCGAACACACCATGCAGGCCGCGTAGGCGTTCGAGAACATCATCCCTTCCTTCGCGAGCCGGTCGACATTCGGCGTCGGCATCGCGAACGGCTCGCCGCGATGCCTCTCGGCGAAACAGTTTACGTCGACCCAGCCGAGGTCGTCCACGTTGACCAGCAGGACATGCGGACGCCCGGCGGCGGCCGCCGGCGCGCCGGGGGCGGTCAAACCCGCCAGCGAGGCGAGAGCGATGGTGAGCGGGCGGATGAGTATGCGCATGTTCGCGACGGGTCGGGCTGTGGGGGAGGGGAGACGGGCATCGCCCCCTCGTTCGTCGTCGCCGCATTTCATCACCCGGACGCGGCCGAAGTCAAGATCCGCGCGGAGGGCCCCAGACGGCGGGGTGACTTCCAAACCGCAATCCGCCGCGCCGCCCGGCAATTCGTTCAGCCAAATCCCGGCAATAGCCGAAAGCCCGCTTGCCGGAAGTGCTTGTCGAGCGCAAGCGCAGCCTTGATCCCCCGCTCCTCCATGATCTCGAAACTGATGCAATCGATCCAGTCCCAGTCCTTGTCAGCGTAGCGGGTACAGCGAGTCCATCCCCGGTCTGCAAGGACCGCATCCACGTGAACGACGTCGACTTTCGCAGAGCATCGCAATGCATCAACTGTTTCGAGGGCGGCGCCTTTTCTCAGGCGTTTGGTGATCAGAGAAGTCGTCTCCATCAGGACCGCGGAGTGCGTGAGGAGTTTGGGCGCCTTGTGATAGGCGGACGCCACGGCCATATGGTCGGCGTCATTCCGGTTGATGAAAGCGTAGATCGCTCCGGTGTCGAGAAACACGGTCTTCATGGCCCGTAAAGCAGATCTTCAGCCTGACGTCCAGCCGGGCCGTGTTCCCCGTCGACGCTTCCCGCCATCGCCGCGAAGGGATCGGAATCACCGACTGTGGCATTGATCTTCTCATCGAGGAGAGAGCGGAGGGCGGCCGAAATCGAACAGTTTCTCTCCTTTGCCTGGCGGCGCAGAAACGCCTCATGCCTTGGATCGAGGAGCACTTGGGTTCTCGTTTTCATGCATTACATCATAGAACTACACACCCGGACGTCAACAACGAAACCGGCCGGTGTGCCGGCCCGAAACCCCTCGGCTTTGCCGCGGTGACTTCGGAAGTCAGACCTTCCTGCGGTGATTTGCGGGGGAACCCGGGAGGCGAGGTTGATCCTTGTCTCGATGCCCGTCACGATCGTTGTCGGGGAAGAGAAGGAGGGACGAAGGTCGCGACGGGAATCGCAGGATCGGCGTCCGCCCTACAGCCGCCGGAACATGAGGAGGCGGAAATCCATCACGGTGGCGCCGGGGATATCGAGGGCGCGAAGGGTGAGTTCGCCCGGCCCGATGTCGAGGTCGATCACCCCCATCGTGATTCGCTTCCACTTCTTGTCGTCGCCTTCCTTGCGCGGGACCCGATCCCGGCGGGCCGCCGTGTAAGGGGGATCGAAGGCGTCGGTGATCGTGGTTCGCAACGACGCCTCGCCGAGACGAAGCTCCACCGTCGAGCCGGCCTCCGCTTCCGGGCAGGTGTAGTAGAGATCGACCGCGAAAGTCCCCGGGGCCGCCACCTTGACGGGCCACGTGAGCTTGTCGTCGCGGGTCCGCCAGTTCGTGAAGTGCGAACAGTTCGGGTGACGGCTCGAGCGCTTGAGGGCGCCGTGCGGCGTCGCGTCGCGCGCCGGGAGTTGGGTGTGCGTGAAGCCGGGATGCCCGAGGAGGAACGGGCGGCGGTCGCGGCGCAACCCGGACCCGGCGTCCCGCTTGAACGCCGCGACCTCGGCGCGCAGGCGCTTCGCCACCTCCGGCTTCTCGCCGGCCAGATCGTGTTTCTGGCCGGGGTCGGCGCCCAAGTCGTAGAGACGGCCCTTGTCGTCGAGCCGGTAGCGGTCGGTCCGGGCGCTGACCCGCCCGTTCCAGTGCGAGAAGATGGTCCGTGCCGGCCAGGTCCGCGCTTCCCCGAGCAGGAGCGGCTTCAGGCTGATTCCGTCCAGAGGTTTTGCGGATTCGACCTCGAGGCCGGCGAGGTCCGCGAGGGTCGGCAGCAGGTCGATGGCGGCGCCGATCGGTTCGATCACCGTGTCCGGCGGGATGGTTCCGGACCACCGCACGAAGAGGGGCGAGCGCACCCCGCCCTCGTCGGTCGAGCCCTTGCGGCCGCGCATCCCGCCGTTCCAGCGCGGGCCGTTGGGGCCGTTGTCGTGGAAGAACGCCACGATGGTGTCCTCTCTGACCCCGAGGGTGTCGATCCGCTCAAGGAGGCGTCCGACGTTCCAGTCGATGTTTTCGCACATCGCCAGCGCGGCGCGGGTGTGTTGCGTCTTCCCGCCGCGTTCCGGGGGGTGCGGCATGCGCAGTTCCTTGTCCTCGAAGCGTTCCCAGAATGGGGCCGGAACCTGCATCGGTGAATGGGGCGTGTTGTAAGGCAGATAAACGAAGAACGGCCGGCCGGCGCCAACGCAGGTCTCCACGAACTCGATGGCATGCTCGGTGAAGTCGTTCGTGACATACCCGTTTCCCGTGACGATCTCCCCGTTGTGCTCGAGCATCGGGCTGAAGTAGTGCGCCCAGTGGCCCGAGCAAAACCCGTAGAACTCGTCGAACCCGCGTCCGTTCGGGTGGTACGGGTATTGCATGCCGTTGTGCCACTTGCCGAAGGCCGCGGTGGCGTAGCCCGCCGCCTGAAAGGTCTCGGCGATGGTGTGCTCGTCGAGACCGAGCCGCTCGCCGCCGGACGAAGTGGAATACACGCCGCCGCGCGAATGGTAGCGGCCCGTGAGGAACTCGGCCCGCGTCGGCGAGCACACCGGGCAGACATAGAACCGCTCGAAGCGCGCCCCCGCCCGCGCCAGCCGGTCGAGGTTCGGCGTCGACAGATCCCTGTTCCCGTGCAGGCCCAGATCCCCCCAGCCCTGGTCGTCGGTCAGGATCACCACCACGTTCGGCCGGCCGCCCGCCGTCGTCGAAATGCACGCCCCGAGGAACGCGGCCGCCATGGCTGATGCAAGTTTCATCCCTCTTGTCCTTTCCCAAGCCTTCATCAAGTTGCGAGGATCATGAAGATGCGTGGCAGTGCCCCACAACCGGTGAGAAGAGGCTTCGTCGCATTCATTCACTCGAACCGGTATTTGTTGTCGCGCACGGCGACGTTGGGAGGGATTCCGGATTGTTCGAAGGCGTCGTAGCCTTCCTTGAGGTTCATCCAGAAGCTTTCCCACTGGTGGCCGGCGGCGGCGGTCATGCGGCCGGAGGTCATGCGGAACGGGAAGCAATGCACGCGGAAGAATGGCTGCCCGTTCTTGAGGGCCGCATCGCAGAGGGTGTAGATCTCCTCGATCTTCTCGTCGGTCATGGCGAAGCAGCCCGCCGACCAGCGGTTGCCGTGGACCATGAGAAACGACCCGGTGCGACCGTGGGCCCGGTCGTATGCGTTCGGGTAGCCGAGGTTGAAGGCGAGATGGAATCTGCTCTTGGGATGCATGCGGGACGGCGGGACGAAATAGAATCCCTCCGGCGCCTGCCGGTCGCCTTCCCATGTTTTTGGTCCGAGTTTTCCCGACATGGCGACGATCGGCCAGGTGCGGAAGTGACGGAACGTTTTTCGTCCGGGTTCCCGGACCCACAACTCCAGTTCCCGCTCCTCCTTGAAGATGCGCAGGAAGACGGGCGCGCCGAAGCGCAGTCCGGCCGCCGCGAGGTCCTTCTCGAGGGCCGGCCGCACCCGCTTCGCCGCCTCCGCGGCGCGATCCCCGTCGTCCGCGCCTTTCAGGACGAGGATTCCCCCCAGAAAAAGCACAACCACCGCGGGAATGCCAATCAGTGTGGATTGCGGACGCATCGGCGCGGCTTCCTTAGAGTCGTTGACAACTGAAATCCATTCAAAATGAATCGAGTTTCTCAGGTGGACGGCGGTCCCGGCAGCATGGGCTTGCGGCGGCGGGGGGGCGGGTCTAGATCAGGGGGCATGGAAAGCGCGATCGGGCTCATCCGGCTCGCCCCGTCCTCCCGGCCGCCGGCGGA
>CAYPUM010000013.1:0-20231 GCA_964413545.1 uncultured Roseibacillus sp.
CTCTTGCGCCGAAAGCCACGCTGAAAGAGAAACAAATACAATCGAGAAAACGCTGGCACAAGCCAGCGTGCGGAGTGAGGTCGCCGTCGCGATCCGTGAGTTTGGTGTCGTTTTCATGACGGGTCTGATGAATTTGAGAATTGCTGCGGCCCACCGGCCCGAATCCACGGCACGACCTGCCACCCGGAACCGCCCGCACTCCTGCGGCTCCAAGCCCTGTCCGCCGCCCTTTCGGGCCCGGGTCGAGCGGGGATGGTCGCCCCCGCGAGAATCGTTTCAGTGATGGGTTCCCTGGCTCTGGTTCTTGAACGGTTGTTCGGTTCTTGATTAGCGTATCTCTTGATCAGGAAGTCCACAGACAGTCCACAGACTTCCCGTTCCTGATCCGCTACGTTCTACGACCAACAACCGGATAGAGGCAAGATATATCCCCAACTTTTTTTCCACCGGCAGCCTTGTCCTCGCAAAATACTTGAAGTCAATGTGTTGCGATCGAGAAAAAATTTCCTTAAGAACCCTTTTCCTGCCCCAAACGCTAATGTTATTTGCATCTTATATAATCATCGTCAAAACCATAATGATGATATTAGTAATGATGATTAAGCTGATCGGGTTTCTTCAGTTGATGCTTTTCGCGCAGACCTTTTCGACTGACCGCCAGCGGGAGCGGCGGACCGGTTGACGATTGCAGCGACGATTACGGGGGGACGATGGCGTGAAGCGCAGGTCCCCCGTAATCCGTCATCGCCGCCCGTCATCGTTTGCCGCAACGGCAGCTCGCAAAACTTGACTCGTTTGTGACGACTTCTGAATTTCAAGGACTCCCGCTACCCCGCGAGACGCCACGCCCCGTAGCCCACGACGCGGTCGCGGAGGCCGGCGGTGTCGGCCGAGTTGCGCAGATCGAGGGTGACGGGGCGAAGGCGGTGGCGGGAGGCGGCAAGCAACAGGCCGGCCACGGCGCGAGACCCGCAGGCCTCGTGCGGAGCGATCCGGTCGTATTCGAGGGATTCGATCTTCCGGCAGGTCTCGGCGTCGACGGCGCGGGCCGAGTCCTCATCGAGAAAGTGACTGAGATCGGAGCTGACAACGAGCAGGGTTTCCGGGCCGCCCCAGACGACTTCGAGCACTTCGGCCACTTCCTCGGGAGTGGCCTGCCCCACCACCAGCGGCACGATGCGAAACGTCCCAAGCTGTTCCTGCAGGAAGGGAAGATGCACCTCGAGGCTGTGTTCCCGCTCGTGAGCGCCCTCGAGGACCCGCACTTGGGGCAGAGCCGCCACGGCCTCGATGCCCTCGCGGTCCGCCGCCACGTCCCCGAGCGGGGTGCGGAAGGCCTCCGCGCCGCTCAGCGCCAGCCCGTCAAATGACACATGGTGCGAGGGGCCCAACAGAACCACCCGTGTGATCGAGTCCCCGGCAGCCCCCAACGCCACATACCCCGAGGCCGCCACCGCCCCCGAATACCGGTAGCCGGCATGCGGGACGATCAGGGCCTTGGGCGCCGGGACCACCGCGATCGGACCGGCGGCCTCGACAAGGTCCCGGACCTCCCGGCGCAACTCCTCCCTCCGCCCGGGATAAAACACCCCGGCCACCGCAGGGGCTCGGATGCCGGCCATGACGACTCCCTTCATGGGATCACTCCATCCTATGAGACTCCCCCGCCGAATCAATCCCGGAACAACCTTTCATTGACCGCTACCCCAACCGGAGTAGCTTCCCCTGATCATGGGGGAACTGGAGCGAGAAGCCGGCGCACCGCACCCGGCACGATTCTGGCATCAGCTCGACGACGGACGCCTCCAGTGCGACCTGTGCCCGCGCGGCTGCAAGCTGCGCGACGGTCAGCGCGGTCTGTGCTTCGTCCGGCAACGCCATGGAGACCGCCTCGTCCTGACCACCTACGGTCGTTCGAGCGGGTTCTGCGTCGATCCCGTCGAGAAGAAACCGCTCCACCACTTTCTTCCGGGCACCCCGATCCTTTCCTTCGGCACCGCCGGCTGCAATCTGACCTGCCGGTTCTGTCAAAACTGGGATATCAGCAAGTCGCGGGAATGGGACACGCTCTGCGACGAAGCGGCCCCCGAAACCATCGCCGCCGCCGCGGAACGCCTCGGCTGCCCCAGCGTGGCCTTCACATACAACGACCCCGTCATCTTCCACGAATACGCGGTCGACATCGCAAGGGAATGCCGGAAGCGCGGCATCCACCCGGTCGCGGTCACGGCCGGATACATCTCCCCCGAGCCCCGCGCCGAGTTCTTCGCCCACATGGACGCCGTCAACGTCGACCTGAAGTCGTTCCGCGACGAGTTCTACCGGTCCGTGGCCGGCGCCCGTCTCGATCCGGTCCTCGGGACTCTCCTCTACATCCGTCACCAGACCAGCGTGTGGCTTGAGCTGACCACCCTCCTGATCCCGGGGCTCAACGACTCCCCCGGGGAGCTCGACGCCCTGACCCGCTGGGTGGCCGAGCATCTCGGCCCGGAGGTCCCGATGCACTTCACCGCCTTTCATCCCGCATGGAAACTGCGGGACCGCCCCCCCACCCCGGCCTCCACCCTCTCCCGCGCCCGCAACATCGCCCTGCGCAACGGGGTGCGCTACGCCTACACCGGCAACGTGCGCGACCTCGAAGGCGGCTGCACCTTCTGCCACCACTGCGGCGCCCGCCTCATCGGCCGCGACGGCTACACCATCGACGAATGGCGCCTCACCGACGACGGCCGCTGCGCAGCCTGCGGAACCCCCTGCGCCGGCCGCTTCGAGGGACCCGCCGGCTCGTGGGGCAACCGCCGGCAACCCGTGCGCCTCGACAACCTCCTCCCGGCGTAGGGCAAATCGTGGCGGGTTCCCGGCCGGAGTTCACGGCCACCACCTGAGAATCGCCAACCCGCCGAGAACCGAGAGCCCGAAAACCAGCGCAAGATATCCCGCCAGGCGACCAGTCCCGAGCAGGCCCGCCACCACGCCCTTGAACAGGATGTTGGCAAGCGTCCCGATCAGGATGAGCCGCCAGCCCTCCGCCAACTCGATCCGGCCGGACTTCATCATCTGGGCCGAGGAAAGCGTGATGGCGTCCATGTCGGTGAGCCCCGAGAGGGCCGCCACCACGTAAAGCCCCGCCTCGCCGAAGTGCTCCCTGGCCACCGCCACCCCAAACAGCACCCCCGCATACAGCAGACCAAACACGATCGCCGCCAGCAGGTTCGACGGCGGTTGCTGCTCCGGCAACTCACCCCCGCGACGCTCGAAAACCACGAAGGCCGCCGCCGACACCACCGCCATCCAGCCCGCCATCACCAACAGCGGCGGCGCCGTCGACCACAACAGCTCCGGCGCCACCACCGCCACCTCGAACAACACCCGCCCGAATACGATGGTCGACGCAATCATGATCACCACCGCCGCCACCGCCGCCAGACGCGGTTCCCCCCGCGTCCGCCTCGCATAACTCACCGTCGTGGCGGTGCTCGAAATCAACCCGCCAAACACCCCCGCCACCAGCGTCCCGGTGGCGGCCCCCAGCAACTGGTAGGCCACGTAGGCCGCAAGGCTGATCCCGACAATCAACACCACCATCAGCCAGATCTCGAACGGGTTGAACACCCCATACGGCCCGTAGCTCCGGTCCGGCAGAAGCGGCAGGATCACCAATCCGATCACCACCAGCCGCATCACCGCCCGCGCCTCGGCCTCGGAGGCCTCCCGCACCAGCCGGTGCAGCGGCGCCTTCCAGTGCAGGAGCACCGCCACCGCCCCGGCCATCGCCACCGCCACCGCCGTCTCCCCCGCCATCAGGATCGCCCCCACCGCGAACATCACCAGGGCCGCCGCCTCGGTCGTGACCCCCCGATGGCCGTCCTCCTCCCCGCCCGCCCATGCCCGCTGCCCCAGCACCACGATCGCCGCCAACGCCACGAACCCCGCCGCCACTTCCCAGCCGCCAAAGCGCCCCGCCAGCATCGCGCAAAGCGCCCCCAGGACCGTGATGAGCGGAAAAGTCCGCACCCCCGCCACCCGCTTCGCCGCCCACTCCCGCTGCAGGCCCACCAGGAAGCCGAGCCCCAGCGCGATCGCCAGCCGATGCAGGTCCGTGAGTTCCATGATGCGCCACTTTCCAAACCAGGCCCCGACTCCGGGCCTTTCTAACACCCCACTCTGACGGCCGTCCGAGCGGGCGTCAATGACGGACGGGAAACCTCCCGCGGATGGGGTCAGGGTCCGAGGCCAAGGGAGCGCGAAAGGATGCATCGATGACCAGTCCCCTTATCCCACTGCCACCACTGCGGCGCCCGCCTCATCGGCCGCGACGGCTACACCATCGACGAATGGCGCCTCACCGACGACGGCCGCTGCGCAGCCTGCGGAACCCCCTGCGCCGGCCGCTTCGAGGGACCCGCCGGCTCGTGGGGCAACCGCCGGCAACCCGTGCGCCTCGACAACCTCCTCGAGGCCTGAAAGAACCTCCGGCGGCTTTCTGTAATTGACATCGGTTCCCGGAGCCGCTTCCAAGCGCCCCGGAAAACCGCCATCCCACGCGGCAAATTGAGCAAGCCCTGCGGAGCGCGGAATTGATATCCATCGCAAATTCCCCCCTTCACTTCCAAGACAACAATCCATGAGCACCGAATCCAAAGCCGCCGCCGACTTCCAGCAGCAAACCGCCCTCACCTTCGGCGCCATCCTCCTGCGCCTCTGGCTGGCGGTGCGCGCCCTCCAGACCGGGATCGAAAAATTCGCCGGGACCACCACCGAGGGCACTGCCGTCAAGATCGACAGCGAACCCAACGAGTACGGGCTCGAAACCGTCGAGAAAGTCAAGGAATACAGCCTTTCCAACTACCACGGCGTCCCCGAAGCGCTTTACGACACCTTCAGCAAGGAACCCCTCATCCCCGGGTTCTTCCTCAAGGCCTACGACTGGGTGCTCGGACCCGCCCTCCTCATCCTCGGCCTCACCATCCTTCTGGGCATCGCGAGCCGCGTGAGCGTCTTCCTCCTCGGCCTCCTTTACGTCAGCCTCACCTGGGGGCTCATCCTCCTCGGCGCCCAAGGCGACCCCGGCGTGGCATGGCTCGGCGTCCACATGATCATGATCGTGATGCTGCTCATGCTCTCGGAGCACAATCGATTTTGTATCCTGAAGAAATGGTGATAATCTGACGTAGAACGTGTCGCAGGCCATGAACGAGAAACAAACCTCCCTCAATCGTCGCGATTTCCTTGCCAGGGCGGGAATCGGAACCGGCGGGCTGGTCCTCGGCGCCCCGGGAATCCTGCGGGCCGCCAACAAGGGGCCCTCCGACGCGATCCACGTCGCCCTCGTGGGTGTCGGCAAGCAAGGCAGCGTCCTCTTCGAGGCCATGAAGAACATCCCCGGCCTGCATTTCCAAGCGGTGTGCGACATCTGGGACTACAGCCGCAAGAAGGGCATGGGCAAGGTCCGCGCCCAGCAAGGGGAACTCCCCAAGGGATATGTCGACCTCGACGACATGCTCGCCAGCGAAAAAGGCCTCGACGCCGCCATCATCGCCACCCCCGATTTCTGGCACGCGCCCCATACCCGGAAATGCCTCGAGGCCGGACTGCACGTCTATTGCGAGAAAATGATGTCCAATACCATCGACGGCGCCCGCGACATGGTCCGCGCCATGGAAAGCACCGGCAAACTCTGCCAGATCGGCCACCAGCGCCGCAGCAATCCGCGCTACCGCTACACCCTCCACGAACTCATCAGGCGCCACAAGCTCCCCGGCCAGATCGTCAACATCAACGGCCAGTGGAACCGCTCCGTGCAGTCCTCCCAGGACATCGCCTACAACAAGAAGCTCACCATCGACGCCGCCACCCTCGCGAAATACGGCTACAGGGACATGCACCAGTTCATGAACTGGCGGCTCTATCGCGACCTCTCCGGCGGCCCCATCTCCGACCTCGGCGCCCACCAGATCGACATCTTCAACTGGTTCCTCGGCGCCGTTCCGAAGTCGGTTTTCGCCTCCGGCGGCAACGACTTCTTCAAGGATCGCGAGCACTTCGACAACGTCATGACGATCTTCGAATACGACACCCCCCAGGGAGCGGTGCGCGCCTTCTACCAGGTCCTCACCACCACCAGCGCCGGCGGCGGATTCTACGAATCCTTCATGGGAACCGAGGCCACCATCACCATCTCCGAGATCGCTTCCTCGACCGCCATCTACCGCGAGGACAGCGCCCCCCTCTGGGACGATCTCGTGAAGCGCGGCTACCTCGCCAGAAAGGCCGTCGCCCCGAAACCCAAGTCCGACGATGTCGTCGCCTCTTACGAAAGCCCGCCCGCCGAGGCATACCAACTCCCGGGAGGCATCAACAAGCCCGCCCACCAGCCGCACCTCGAGAACTTCTTCAATGCCGTCCGCGGCAAGGGGAAACTCTACTGCGACGCCCGCCATGCCTTCGAGAGCGAAGCCCCCATCTACTGGGTGAACCCCTCCGCCCTCGAGCGCGAACTCATCACATTCACTCCCGACCAACTCTCCGTATAAGCATGAAAATGAAATCGATTGGAGCAATCCTCGTCACGTCGTCCGCCCTCCTCTTCACCGGGTGCAATGACAAGTCCGAAAATGGTGACGGCGCCGCGGCCGCGGCCGCGGGCGCCGGCCCGCGCGGCACGGAAGGGGGCGTCCCCCTCAAGACCGACATCCCGCCCGAACTCATCGAGGGGACCCCGAAACCGATGAAGGTCCCCAACCTCGTCAAGGCGCCCACCAAGGCCCCCGAGTTCCTCGTCCCCGAAGGCGCCAAGCTCCTCTCGGCCAAGAAGCCGGTCACCAGCAGCGACGACTTCCCCATCATCGGCGAACTCGAACTCGTCACCGACGGCGACAAGGAAGCCGGTGAAGGATACTTCGTCGAACTCGCCAACGGCCTGCAGTGGGTGCAGATCGACCTCGAACAATCCGCCGAGATCTACGCCGTCTGGATCTGGCACTTCCACTCGCAGAAACGCGCCTACCACGACGTCATCGTCCAGGTCTCGGACGATCCCGAGTTCAAGGAGGGCGTCACCACCCTCTACAACAACGACTACGACAACTCGTCCGGCCTCGGCAAGGGGTCCAACCGCCCCTACGTCGAAACCCGCTTCGGCATGATCGTCGACGGCAACGGAACCAAGGGCCGCTACGTCCGCCTCTACAGCAACGGCAATACCTCGAACGACATGAACCACTACATCGAAGTCGAGGTCCACGGCATCCCCGCCGCCTGAGCGGCCACTCTGGAGTGCGGTGGCAAGCGCAGCAGCTTGCCCGTCGCAGCCCGCAGCCGTTCGACAGGCTCAGGCCCTGAGCTGCGTCGAAGGGGGCGAAGTCGGGCGACACCGCTTTGGAATGATCACCCGCGCCCTCCCCTTGCCCCAAAGCGCCGTCGCCGCCCCTTGCGGGACTCTGCCGGCGCTCTCGAACAACGAGCGCGACACCGCTCTGGCAGCGGGTCACTCCTGATCCACACGCAGTTCGCCTCCGCGCAACCGCCGGCGCACCCTCCACAGCGCCGCCAGCATCCCCCACGCATCCCGCAGCGGGCGCACCTTGCCTCCCTTCTTCTCGAACCAATTCACCGGGACTTCCGTCCAGGTCGCGCCGTTCTCGTTCAACGCCGTGAGAAGCTCCGAATCGAACGCCAGACCGTGTTCGGCAAGGAGCGGCGCCACCCGCCGGTAGTCGGCGGCCCGCAGGACCTTCGCCCCGCACTGCGGGTCCTCGCCCCGCAGCCCCAGCAACACGTGCGCGATCCACAGGAAGGCGTGATGCGCCAACCCCCGCCAGGGACTCTCGACCACCGTCGTCTCGCTGGTCTTCTTGCGAATTCCCATCACGGAGACGTCCTCCCGGATCGCCTCCACGATCAGATCCAGAAACTCCTTCGCCGAGACGCTCCCGTCGGCATCGACGAACGCCAGCCAGTCCGCCCCCGGATCGAGCCCCCACGCCTCCCGCACCACCGCCCCCTTGCCGAGGTGTCGCTCCGCAAAATGCAGCTCCACCCCCGGATACACCCTTGCAAATTCCGTCCGAAGCTTCTCGAGCCTCGCCTCTTCCCCCGGGTCCGACCCGTCATCCGCGATCACCCACCGCACTGGCATGGCGCGCACCGCCAACTCCCGCGCCAGTTGTTCTCCGAAGTCCGCAAGGCGAGCCGAGTCATTCCAAACCGGCGTGACGAGCAGGATTCCGGAGGTCGCGTCAGGCATCAATGACAATCAAACATTGCGGGACCACCGTTTCTTTCATCCCATCCCGCCACGTCTTGATCAAACCAATCGCCATCATCGCGGCTTGGGTTGTCGTCCTCGCAACGGGCGCCGCCTTGCGCTTCGCACACCTTTCGGCGCGTCCGTTCCACGCCGACGAGGCCACCGGCGCCCGCATCGCGGCCGACCGGATCGAATCCAACCGCTACGTCTTCGACCCGCTTCACTACCACGGGCCCACCCTCAGCAGCGCCGCCGCAGCGCTCGGCAAACTGCGCGGCAAGCAGAGCTGGGCGGAGTTGGACAAGCTCACCCTGCGCCTCGTCCCGGCCATCGCGGGGACGCTCCTCGTCCTCGCCCCGCTCCTCGGCCGCCGGCGCTGGGGCGACGGGCCCATGCTCCTGGCGGCCGCCTTCCTCGCCACTTCGCCCCTCCTCGTCTACTACAGCCGCACCTTCATCCACGAGATGCTCCTGACGCTCTTCGCCATGCTGGCGTTGATCCTCCTGCTGAGGCCGCCGCGCAAATTGCTGAGCGGCGTGCTGACCGGCCTCCTGCTGGGACTCATGTTCGCCACCAAGGAGAGCATCGCCATCACCGCCTTGGCATGGACCGGCGCGGGCCTGCTGCTCGCGGTTGAAAACCGGCGCCTCCTCACCCGAAAACACCTGCGAACGGCATGGGTGGAATACCGGTTCGCCGCCCTCGCCGCAGCCGTCGTGGCGGTCGTCACCGGGGAGTTCCTCTACACGAGCGGCTTCCAGCACCCCAAGGGCGCGGTGGACGCGATTCGCACTTTCTTCGTGTACGACACCGTCGAGGGCCACGACAAACCCCCCCTCTACTACCTCGATCTGCTCGCCTTCCCGAAACGTGCCGCGGGCCGCTGGTGGTTCGAGACCCCCGTCCTCCTCTTTGCCGTTTTCGCATACCTCTCGACCTTCCATCGCAACTTCCGCTCCCCTGCCACCAAGGCCGCGGTCCGCTTCACGGCTTACGCCGCCGCCGGGCATCTCGTGATCTACAGTCTCATCCCCTACAAGACGCCGTGGCTGATGTGCCTTCCGTGGAGCCACCTTTGCCTTCTCGCCGGGTTCAGCCTCGCCGGGCTCTCCGCATGGCGCCCGTCGACGGGCTTCGCCCGCCGGACCGCCGTCGCCGCCGCCCTCGTCATCGCCCTCACCATCGGCTGGCAATTCCGGCAGACCCGCCGCGCCACCGGCCGCCTCGCCTCCGACGCCCGCAACCCGTACGCTTACGTCCCCACCAGCCGCAACCTCGAGTCTCTCGAAACATGGCTCCGCCAACTGCACGACGAACTGCCCGAAGGATCACTGGACCCGCTCGCCGTGGTCGGCGCCGGCTACTGGCCGCTGCCATGGTACCTCCGAACCTTCGAGCGCGTCGGATACTGGCCCGAACCGCCCCCCAACCTCGAGAAAATGCCCCTCGTCCTCGTTCCCGCCTCCTCCGGCGGCCTCGTCGAGTCCCGGCTCGCCGATACCCACATCGCCCTCCCGCGCGGACTGCGCGCCGACGACCCCCTCTACCTCTTCCTGCGCCTCGACCTCTGGGACCGCTGGATGGATTCCGACACTTCGTGATCGAACCCGCCTCACTCCCCGACAGCCACCACTTCGAGCACGAGGCGATGCACACCACCTTCAGCCTCCGGCTCGTCGCGGAAAGCCGCCACGCCGCCTCGGGCCTCGCACGCGAGTGCTCCGAATTGCTCGACTCCCTCGAAGGCAAACTCAGCCGCTTCATCGACGGCAGCGACGTGGACCGCATCAATCACATGCAGGCCGGCGAAACGCTCTACCTCAGCGAAGCGTGTCACGACTGCCTCCTCCTCGCCACCCGGATGCACGTCGAAACCGGCGGACTCTTCGACGCCGCCCTCGGCGCCCGCATCGAACACCTCAAGGCGCAGCACTCCTCCCCCCCGCCCCCCCTCGAAGGTCAGCTCGTCATCCACCCCGACGTGCCGGCCGTCACCTGCCAGTCTCCGGGCCGCCAAATCGACCTCGGCGGCATCGGCAAAGGCTTCGCCCTCGACCAACTGAAAAACCTGCTCCTCGAATGGGAAACCCCCGGCGCTCTCCTCACCTCCGGCGCCAGCACCATCCTCGCCTGCGGCCCCCACGCATGGCCCGTCGACCTCACGAGCGAACGCGACGCCCACCGCATCACCCTCTGCAACCGCGCCCTCTCCGCCTCCGGCACCGGAATCCAGGGCAGCCATATCGTCGATCCCTCGATCTCCCACGGCCACCCCCACTACCGCTTCCGCCGCGTCTGGGTCCTCGCCCCCGCCGCCGCCCCTGCCGACGCCTGGTCCACCACCCTCATGCTCATGCCCCCCGAGCAAGCCGCCGAGGCCCTCGCCAACCCCGAAAACTCCCTCGAAGCCGCCTTCGCCCAACAAAACGACACCATCCAACCCCTCTGAAATCGTTCCCATCCAAGATCGCGAAGCACTGTCCCCGTCCCTCCCATCGGTCCCATTCCTCCCACCCGCCGCAAAGCCCCCCGGAATCCGGAAGCACCCCGCTTTCCTGAAAGCCGCCCTCTCGCCCCCCGGTATTCTCCAAGGACATTCACAATCATCCCGATCGCACGATGAAAAGACGCGAACTCCTCACCACCTCCGCCAAGGCCGGCGCCGGCCTTCTCATCCTTCCGAGCGGCCTGCGGGCCGGTCCGAACGCCCCGAGCAACAAGCTCAACATCGCCATGATCGGCACGTGGGGGCGCGCCAACGCCCACTTCGGTGTCGCCTCGAAGGAAAACATCGTCGCCCTGTGCGACGTGGACGAGGAGCACCTCGCCGGACCCGCCAAGAAATACCCGAAGGCCAAGACCTATGTCGACTGGCGAAAGTGCCTCGAACAAAAGGACATCGATGCCGTCATCTGCTGCACCACCGACCATACCCACGCCTTCATCGCCAACTGGGCCATGAACCGCGGCATGCACGTCTACATGGAAAAACCCCTCGCCGACTCCGCCGAGGAAGCCCGCGTGGTCCGCGCCACCTACCTCAAGAACAAGGACAAGCTCGCCACGCAGGTCGGCACCCAACGCCACGCCAACGGAAACTTCGCCAGGATCCGTGAACTCATCAAGGACGGCGCCATCGGGGAACTCAAGGAAGCCCACGCATGGGGCAACCGCAGGCTCGGCCGCAAGGGATATCCCCCCGCCGCCGGCGACCCGCCCAAGCACCTCCACTACGACCTCTGGATCGGACCCGCCCCCTTCCACCCCTACAACCCCGAATACTTCAAGGGCGGCTCGGGCGCCAACTGCCTCCAGTGGAACATGTACTGGGACTTCGGAACCGGGCAGGTCGGAGACATGGGCAGCCATACCATGGATCTCGTCTGGAACGTCATCGACGCCGCCCATCCAACCTCCGCCGAGGCCGAGGGCGACCCCTACAACCCCGAAGTCACCCCCGTCAAGCTGCGCGCCACCTTCGAAAACCCCGCCAACAACTGGCGCCCCGCCATCAAGGTGAGCTGGCACCAGGGCGGCGCCATGCCCGAACCCCCCGTCGAGCAGGCCTTCCGCGGCATCGGCCACGGCGCCCTCTTCACCGGCTCGAAGGGATGGCTCGTCTCCGACTTCGGATCGCACGCCATCATCCCGAAAGACGCCCCGCGCGACACCCGCGTCAACCGCAAGGGCGTCAAGGGCGGCTTCCACTTCCAAGGCGAATGGATCAACGCCTGCAAGGGCGACCTCAAAACCTCCTGCGACTTCGACTACGGCGCCCTCCTCATCGAGGAAATGCTCCTCGGCCTCGTCGCATACCGCGCCGGCGAAAAAATCGCCTACGACGGCAAAACCGGCCGCATCCCCGATAACAGCAAAGCCGAAGCCTTCCTGAAAAAGGAATACCGCAAGGGCTGGACGCTCAACGGGTAGCGCAACCGCGGGCTTCTCAACCCGCATCGGCCCCGGCAGGTTTGTCAGAGCCGTGCAGGTCTCCTGCCTGCAACAGTCCCGTCTGGTTTCCAACCCGGCGGATGGCTTCCGTGCCGCCCCGTTCAGCCTCTCCGGGCCGGGAAAAACCCCGGCCGCCTCCCGCAGGTTGCCAACCTGCACCACCCTCCCTCCCAAGGCGTCGCGCCGAAGGGCCTCCTCCGGCACACGAACCGCCAATGGCGCACAGCGGCCACCACAAGGCGCGCTCCGCAAATCCGGTCATTCTCTGCGCGCATCTTGTCCTGCGGCCGTCCGCCGGCGCATCTTGATTGACGCTCTTGATGACGAAACAGAGAGTGATAGATGCCCAAGCAAACAACCCCGGGCATCTTTCATGAAACAGGCTCTGGCAACGGTGGTGGAGGAGATTTGCGCCCGCTGCGGCAATGACAAACGGCGCATGATGGACATCGTGATCGCGGTCCAGCGACGCTTCGGGTGCGTCTCGCACGAGGCCATGGAGATCATCGCCGATGCCGTCAACAGCCATGCCGTCGAGGTCGAAAGCGTCGTCACCTTCTACGATTTCCTCACCGTCGGACCCACAGGAAAGGTCGTGATCCGCCTCTGCGACGACATCGTCGACTGGATGAAGGGCTCCGAAACCATCGCCGACGCCATGGCCAAGGAACTCGGCGTCACAATGGGCGAAACCACCGACGACGGCGCCATCACCCTCACCCGAACCCCCTGCATCGGCATGAGCGACCAGGCCCCCGCGGCCCTCATCAACGACACCGTCGTCACCAACCTCTCCCCCGAACGGGCCCGCGCCGTGGTGCGCGACCTGCGACGCCACCTCGACCCCGGCCAACTGGTGACCATGGTCGGCGACGGCAACAACGCCCATCCCCTCGTCAAATCGATGGTGCGCAACAACCTCCGGCGGCGCGGACCGGTCCTGTTCGCGGACTTCGAGCCCGGAAGCGCCCTCCTCCAGGCCATGAGCCGCAACCCCGACGACGTAATCCGCGAAATCCGGGAATCGCGCCTGCGGGGACGCGGCGGGGCCGGCTTCCTCGCCGGACTGAAATGGGAGTTCTGCCGCGCCGCGAACGGCGGCGAGCGCATCGTCATCTGCAACGCCGACGAAGGCGAACCCGGAACCTTCAAGGACCGCGTCCTCCTCACCGAAAGCGCCGGCCTCATGTTCGAGGGCATGACCGTCGCCGGCTACGCCATCGGCAGCCAAACCGGCATCCTGTATCTGCGCGGCGAATACCGATACCTCCTCCCCTTCCTCGAACACGTCCTCAAGGAGCGCCGCGAGCAGGGCCTGCTCGGCCGCGACATCCTCGGCCGCGACGGATTCCACTTCGACATCCGCATCCAGATGGGCGCCGGGGCATACGTCTGCGGCGAGGAAACCGCCCTCATCAGCTCCTGCGAAGGCCTCCGCGGAGACCCCAAAAACCGCCCCCCGTTCCCGGTCTCCAAGGGCTACCTCGACCAGCCCACCATCATCAACAACGTCGAAACATTCTGCAGCGCGGCCCGCATCATGATCAAGGGCGCCGAGTGGTTCGCCGCCATGGGCAGCGAGGGCACCACCGGCACCAAGGCCCTCTCCATCTCCGGCGACTGCCGCAAACCGGGCGTCTACGAAGTCCCCTTCGGCATCCTCGCCCGCGAAGTCCTCGAAATGGCCGAAGCCGACAACCCCGGCGCCATGCTCATCGGCGGACCCTGCCGCCAGATGATCGGACCCGAACGCTTCGACGGGCGCATCTGCTACGACGACCTCGCCACCGGAGGCTCCATCATCATCTTCAACCGCGCCCGCAACAAACTCGAAGTCGCCAAACGCTACCTCGACTTCTTCATCAAGGAAAGCTGCGGCCACTGCACCCCCTGCCGGGTCGGCCTCATCCTCCTGCGCAACCTCGTCCAAAAGGTCGTCACCGGCGCCGGCGAGCCCGCCGACCTCGACGAAATGCGCCGCCTCTCCCACATCATCATCGGCGCCAGCCGCTGCGGACTCGGCCAAGCCGCCCCAAACCCCGTCCTCGGCGCCCTCGAAAACTTCGAGGAACTCTACGCCGAAATGGTCACCGAGCGCGCCCCCGGCCTGCTCTCAACCTTCGATCTCTCCCAAGCCGTCGTCGACGCCGAACTGCGCGTCGGCCGCCAGTCCCACTACGTTTAGTCACACCATGAGCGAGATCACATTCACCATCGACGGACGCGAAATCACGGCCCGCAAGGGTCAGTCGGTCCTCAAGGCCGCCGAGGCGGCCGGCATCTACATCCCCCACCTCTGCGCCTACAAGGACCTCGTCCCCCACGGCAGTTGCCGGGTCTGCTCGGTCCGCTGCAACGGAAGCATCCAGGCCGCCTGCGTCCAGAGCGTCTCCGACGGCATGGTGGTCGAAAACGACACCGAGGAACTCCGCGCCTGCCGCCGCGCCATCCTCGACATGCTCTTCGTCGAGGGAAACCACTTCTGCATGTTCTGCGAGAAGAGCGGCATGTGCGAGCTGCAGGCCCTCGCATACCGCTTCGGCATCACCGTCCCCCAGTTCCCTCTCCTCAACCCCGACTGCGACATCGACCTCTCCCACCCCGACGTCTACCTCGATCACAACCGCTGCATCCTCTGCGGCCGCTGCGTCCGCGTCTCCCAGGAACTCGACCAGAAAAACGTCTTCCAGTTCATCAACCGCGGCCACCGCAAACGCCTCCAGGTCAACGGCCAGGCCCTCTCCGAAACCGACCTCCGCGTCACCGACGCCGTGGTCGCCTCCTGCCCGGTCGGCGCCCTCATGAAAAAACGCGTCGGCTACCAGATCCCCGTCGGCCAGCGCCCCTACGACGAGAAACCCATCGGCGCCGAAATCGAATCCGCCGCCGCCACCACCACCGATGACTGACATGAGCACCGAAACCGCCTCCAAACCGCGCCTCGCCACCGTCAGCCTCGCCGGCTGCTTCGGTTGCCACATGTCGATCCTCGACATCGACGAGCGCATCCTGCAGCTCGCCGAGGTCGTCGATTTCGACCGCTCCCCGATCAACGACTACAAGGAGATCACCGCCCGCTGCGCGGTGGGTCTCATCGAGGGAGGCTGCTGCAACGAGGAAAACGTCCACGTCCTCGAAAACTTCCGCAAGAACTGCGACCTCCTCGTCTCCCTCGGCGACTGCGCCCTCAACGGCGGCATCCCCGCCCTCCGCAACCACGTCCCCCTCCGCGAGTGCCTCGAAGTCGCATACCTCGACTCCCCCGGCATCTACAACCCCGGCGGCATCATCCCCAACGACCCCGAAATCCCCCTCCTCCTCAACCGCGTCTACCCGTGCCACGAGGTCGTCAAGATCGATTACTTCATCCCCGGATGCCCGCCCCCCGCCGACGCCATCTGGGACACCCTCACCGCCCTCCTCGGCGGCAAGACGCCCCACGTGGCATACCGCGACCTTAAATACGACTAATCCAGTACCCATGAGCACCGTCCTTGAAAAGACCCGCAAGTTCACGATCGAGCCGGTGACCCGCGTCGAGGGCCACGGCAAGGTCACCATCCACATGAACGACGACGACGAGGTCACCGAGGCCCGCCTCCACATCGTCGAGTTCCGCGGCTTCGAGCGCTTCATCCTCGGACGCCCCTACTGGGAAATCCCGGTGGTCGTGCAGCGCCTCTGCGGGATCTGCCCCGTCAGCCACCACCTCGCCGCCGCCAAGGCCATGGACCGCATCGTGGGCGGCGAGCAGCTCACCCCCGCCGCCGAGAAGATCCGGCGCCTCATGCACTACGGCCAGATGATGCAGAGCCACGCCCTGCACTTCTTCCACCTCTCGAGCCCCGACCTCCTCTTCGGAACGGACGACACCGCCGTCTCCGCCTTCAACGCCCCGCGCGAGCTGCGGAACGTCATCGCGGTGGCGGCGAGATATCCCGACCTCGCCGTGCAGGGCGTGAAGATGCGCCAATACGGACAGGAAGTCATCGAGGCCACCGCCGGCAAGAAGATCCACGGCACCGGCGCCGTGCCGGGCGGCGTCAACAAGCGACTCTACACCAGCGACCGCGACCGCCTCCTCGAAAACATCGAGCAGATGCTCGACTGGGCCCGCTCCGCGGTCCGGTTCGCCCGCGACTTCACCGCCAACCACCTCGTCGAACTCCTCCCCTTCGGATCCTTCGACTCGAACCACCTCTCCCTCGTCCGCGAGGGCGACGGGGCCATGGATCTCTACCACGGCGTCCTGCGCGCCGTCGACAAGGACGGCAAGCGCCTCGTCGACGACGTCGACTACCAGCGCTACCTCGAGGTGGTGGCCGAGGAGGTCCGCTCGTGGTCCTACATGAAATTCCCCTTCCTCAAGGCCCTCGGGCCGGAACGCGGCTGGTACCGCGTCGGCCCCCTCGCACGCCTCAACACCTGCGACTTCATCCCCACCCCCGAGGCCGAAGAGGCCCGCCTCGAGTTCAGGGCGCTCACCAAGGGCAAACCGAACAACGTCACCATGTGTTACCACTGGGCGCGCATGATCGAACTCCTGCACTCGGTCGAGATGATCCGCGACCTCCTCAACGACCCCGACCTCCAGAGCAAGGACCTCCTCTCAAACGGCCCCCGCCGCGAGGAGACCGTCGGCCTCCTCGAGGCCCCCCGCGGAACCCTCTTCCACCATTACCGCGTCGACGCCAACGACCGCGTCACAATGTGCAACCTCATCGTCTCCACCACCAACAACAACGAGCCGATGAACCGCGCCGTCACCAAGGTCGCCAAGGATCACTTCACCGGCCAAAGGGAAATCACCGACGGCCTCCTCAACCAGGTCGAAGTCGCCATCCGCGCCTACGACCCCTGCCTCTCCTGCGCCACCCACGCCGCCGGCAAAATGCCCCTCGCCGTCGAACTCGTCGACCACAACGGCCACACCCGCGACCGCCTCGTCCGGAATCCCTAGTGCACCGGCAGAGTCCCGCAAGGGACAGCGATACCGCTTTCCGGGGAACCGGCCCGTTCCTCCCAAAGCGGTGTCGCCCGACTTCGCCCCCTTCGACGCAGCTCAGGGCCTGAGCCTGTCGAACGGCTGCGGGCTGCGACGGCCAAGCTGCTGCGCTTGCCACCGCACTCTCCAAACCTGCGCCTTCAATCAGCCGCCGAAACAAGGCGCGCGAAGTCTTCGGAGGGCGGACGGCATTCCCGGAGTTCGCCGCCCCGCAGGTCGAAATACCAGCCGCGGAGGGTGAGCCTGCCGGCGGCGGCGTTCCGGTGGACGGACGGGTAAGTGAGGAGATTCGCAAGGCTGCGCACGATGGAAGCACGTTCACACGCGCAGGGCTCCTCCTCCTCCGGGACCAGCCCGCGGGCGCGGATCGCATCGCGAACCGGCGCCGCATGACGAAGCCAGCGCCCCACCGCATCGTCGCCCGCATCGGCCCCGTCCAGCAGGGCGCGGATCCCCCCGCACCCGGAGTGGCCGAAGACGATGAGGTTGGCGACTTTGAGATGCTCGACCGCGTAGTCGATCGCACTGCCGGCACTGGCGTCCCCGGCGTCCGCGGGCGGCACAAGGTTGGCCACGTTGCGGACCACGAAGAGTTCCCCCGGATCGGTTTGCAGCAACAGGTTCGGCCCCACCCTCGAATCAGCGCAGGCAATCACCATCGTGTGCGGCTGCTGGCCTTCCCGCAGTCTCTCGTAGGGGCTCCCGGCGACGTCGAAAACCCCTTCGAGAAACCGCGCGAACCCCCGGATCATCCGTTCCACGGAATCTGCTTGCCGGTCATCATTCATAACCAGCCCCCGCCCCCTTCGTCCCTTCGTGTGAGTCAATCTTCCCGGGGACCACGGCTGGAGGGCCTCTAGTGCCGCCGCTGCTTCACGCAGGCGGTGAGGACGGCCCCTGCGAGGCAGAGCACGCCGCAGATGGTGAAGGCCAGCGGGAAGTTCCCAAGGTCGCCAAGCTTGCCGCCAAGGATCGGCCCGAAAATGCCGCCCACCCCGTATGCAAGAAAGACGAGCGGGTAGTTCTGTCCCACACTCTTCGCTCCGAACGTGTCCGCCGTGATTGTCGGGAACAGCGCGAAGTTGCCGCCGAAGTTGAAGCCAATGAGCGTCGCCCCGAGGTAGAGGAGGTATTCGTTCCCCGCCATGTAGGTGAAGGCAAGGACGATCACCCCCTGCGTGGCGGTCATCAGAATGACCGACAGCTTCCGCCCGAGCAGGTCGCTGAGCGTCCCCCAGACAATCCGGCCAAGCCCGTTGGCCAGCGCGAAGAACACCGCCATCGCCGTCCCCGCCACCGCGCTCGCCTCGACCGCCCCCATCCCGGCGTCCTGCAACGCCTCAACCGGATAGAGCTTCATGAGACCAATCGTCATCAGCCCCGCCCCCGCACTGAAAACGAAGGTGAGAAAGATGAGGTAAAAGGGGAGCGTCCCGAGAATCTCCGTGCCGTGCAGGTCGTGGTCTTCGGCCGGAGCAGCGGCAGCCTCCGCCTCCTTCTTCGCCTCCGGCGGTGCAAAGCCCGCCGGCGTCCACCCCGCAGGCGGAAACACCATCCACACCGAGCCGATGAGGATCAGCACCGCAAAAGCAATCCCGTAGACGATGAAGGTGGCCGAAAGTCCCTGACTCTCGAGAAGCCCGCCCCACGCCCCCGCGATCTTCACCCAGCCCAGAGCACCGAAACCGAAACCGGCCACCGCAAGGCCCGTGATCATTCCCTTCTTGTCCGGGAACCACCGCATCCCCACCGCAATCGGGATGACGTATCCCAAGCCGATCCCCGCGCCGCCCACACCCCCCACGAGGAGCGTGACGGGCCAGAAGTCCGTCCCGCCGATCAGTCCCGCCACGGCATATCCTCCCCCCAGCACCACGCCCCCGGCCACCGCAAGGGCGCGCGGACCGACCTTCGGCAGCAGGAATCCCGCCGCCACCATCACGATGGCAAACATCGCAAGGCCAACCGAAAAAACGATCTGCGTCCCCGTCTTGTCCCACCGCGCTTGCGAGGCCTCGATCTCCGCACGCGTCACGGGAATCCCGCCCCTGACGTCGTAGTCCGCCGGTACTGCCACCTCAACCTTCACCGGATCGAGGCCTGCGGCCTCCTGCGGCAGATCCTTCGGAAGCGTTTCCGAGGTGAATCCGTCCCAACTCAGCGCCTCGAACGAGGCAACCTTCGTGCTTTCCTTCGCCTTGGCCTCCTTCGGGACGGTCTTCGCCACAAGGACTCCCTCCCGCTCGACGAAGACCAGCCGGTCCCTCGTCTCGCCCGTCTCCTTGTCAAACTTCGGAAGGGCCGGCGTCAGGTGTGGCGTGAAAACGCTCCACGCGTAGATCGCTCCCAGACAGAGCTGAATAAGGATGGCGCCGATGACGACCATCCAGCGGTTCATGGGGGGGTTCGTTGCAGATTCCTTGGTGTCCGTATTCATGGCGGCAGATGAGAATGACCCGGTTTTCAGAGGCGCCGCGCTGATGGGGCATCCCCCTCCCGGCTGTCAAGTGGAACGACGGCAAGGCAAAGCGACGCACAGCCTTTGCAAGGAAGGGCGGAACAATGAGCGGGCGAGCAGCGATCGGCGCATTGCGATGGGCGGGATCCGGGAACGGACCTCTGCCCGCCCCGCATATCGCACCCTCCATCCCGCCCGCCGTCTCACTCGTCCCCGAAACTGGTCCCGGAATGCCGGGCCGCCCGCACCCAGGCGTGATCCGGGGGCACGAGCTTCTTGTGCCCCGCAACCTCTTCAAGGGGGACCGGCTCGGTCCCTTCCCCGCGAGCCGCAATCATGACCCCATACCGCCCGGCATCGAGGTATTCGGCGCAGGCCGTCCCGAGCCGGGTGGCCAGCAACCGGTCCAAGGCGCTCGGCGTCCCTCCACGCTGCAGATGACCCAATATCGTAAGACGCGATTCCTGGCCGGTCAGGATCTCGAGTTGGTGGGTCAGGGTGACGGTGTGGTCGACGTGCTCTTCGTGGAAATCCCGCAGTTGCTGCGAGGCCTTCTTCTTGTCTTCCTT